>JAESTJ010000068.1 GCA_016763615.1 Minisyncoccota bacterium
ATGCTCTTTCATGGCTTAGAGGATCATCCAAATCCTCGCTAGCACTTGTTTTTGATATCGGTAGTGCAACCGTAGGTGTAGCCATAGCCAAGTATAAAAAAGGAAAACCAATTAATGTTTTCTTTACCCACAGAGTTCTAATTAATTACGGTACTGATCAAAGCGCAAAAAGTCTCGGAGGATATGTTGGCACAGCGATAGAAAAAGCAGCTACAGAAGCTCTTGAACAACTAGGACGCCTTGATGTTGGAAGTGATTATACTGTGCACGCCATAGTCCATGCTCCATGGACTGATTCACAAGCACAGCGCGCTGAAGGAGTTTTGGAGGAGGAAACTCTTATTACTCGAGAGTTACTTCAACAGTTCACTGTTCGTCATTTGCCTGAGCAAAAAGTAGAAGGACGAATACAGTTTGATAGGCATATAACGCGAATTGAGTTAAATGGATATTCAACAACACAGCCCTACAAAAAAAAGGCAAAGAAAATAGCAGTGACTATTCTTAAAAGTAGTATGTCTGATTCCGTGCATGCATCAATTTTAAATGCTTTCTCAAGTGCGCTACCTAACCATGATGTGCACATAGACGCATTTCTTTTTGCTGCAACGCAACTACGTGAGTTGTTTGCTGGCAATGACGCATACACAATTATTGATGTGGGAGAGGAGTACACTTCGTTAAGTATTGTTCGAGACGAAACTGTTGCAGGAAGTGCGTGGGCAAGTTTTGGAACAGAATACTTAATACGAGCAATTTCTAAGGAGGATGCTGAAGCGCGCCAAAGTGCCATATCTCAGTTAACTATGTATATTGACAATACATGCACCCCTGCTCAGTGTAGAGATACAGAAACTGCACTGGAAAAACCAGAAAAGGAATGGACACGGACATTTGGGGACGCATGTACAAAGCTAAGTAAAATTCATAGAATGCCCACAAAGACTTTTGTCTCTGTAGATAAGCACTATGGACCTTGGTTTAAGCGTGTTATTGAGAAAATAGATTTTGGACAATTCACTGTGACCGGTCGACCTTTAGAGGCACAACTCCTCTCTATAGAAAAAGCAGCGCGTTCTTTTTCTTTCGCAGAATCTGTTAAACGGGATTCCATGCTTTCTCTTGGTATTCTTTTTGTGGATAAATAGCCATTTTTGGGGGCACACTTTTCTGATTTTCTTGTTATACTAACCTTATATGGGACGAGCTATTTTTGATGATATAACTCCACCACAAGAAGGTGGTAATGAATCAATACCGAGTAACGATCACTCTATTCGCGATGTTGCACCTCTTGCTACAAAAGAGAGGGAATCTCGTCGAGCCAAACGAGCTGAAAGACGTAAGATTCCAAATCCATTAAGCAATATTGGTGGTGGAATTGGAGTCCCAAAATCTCCTATCAAAAGAATTGGTATTTGGGCCATTGTAATAGCGTTCATAATAGTGGCTCTTTCTGTTGTTGGTTTTGTTTTTATAGGAAAAACTACAATATCAATTGAGCCTCAACAAGAAAATATAACTCTTTCCTCAAATATTGTTCATACTGCATACAAGGAAGCCCAGGAAGGGGAACTTGCCTACAAAATTCTTTCTCACTCAATTGAGGCAACCAGCACAATCGAAGCAACAGGCAAAGAAACAGTTCAACAAAAAGCATCTGGGCGCATAGTTGTGTTTAATAACCACGGTTCAGCGACTCAGCGTCTCATAAAGAACACCCGTTTCGAGGCACCTAGTGGCGAAATCTATCGCGTACGAAACTCCCTTGTTGTCCCAGGACAAGAAAGTGACGGTACACCAGGAACAATAGAAGTAACTGTATACGCCGACAAGCCAGGAGAGGACCAAAATATAACTGCATTGGGAACGAAATTCACCATCCCTGGATTAAAAGGAGACCCTAGATTTGATACTTTTCACGCTGAATTAAAGTCACCACTAGCGGGGGGGTTTGTCGGAGAACGCGCAATTGTTGACGAGGACGTTCTTAATGCTTCTCGAACTAATTTACGTGCACAATTAAGGGATCAAATTACTGCTGCAATTCGTGAACGTGCAACAGACTCTGTAGAACTCTTCGATGGGGGCATATTCACTACGTTTGAATCTATGGAGGTTGCATATGCTGACGACGACACAGCAACGGTTCGGGAAGTCGCTCAGATTTATGCTGTGACCTTCGATAAAAACAAGCTCGCGCGCATGTTAGCTGTGGCCGCTATCGCCACTCCAGAGGACGGAAATATTCTTATCGATTCTCCAGAAAATCTAACTATGAATATAGTAAACAAAGACGGAGTTGATATTATCAATGACGCCCTTATTCAGTTCACGCTTGAGGGTAGTACTACTTTAACTTGGCAAGTAGATGCTGAATCACTCAAGCAGGATTTAGTTGGGAAACACAGTGGAGCTTTAAACACGATTATGAGTGCATATCCAGGAATTAAAAGCGCTCAAGCGACCATACGACCATTTTGGAAGAGTGAATTTCCATCTGAAACCGGGGGTATTTCTGTCGAGATACTTCCTAAAAAATAAGTTGTGCACAGAGAGCTTGTAAAGCAGACTCTACTCTGGTACGATATCCCCGCACTGTGAGTGAAGAACAACAGACGGACAAAAACGACACCGTTGAGGGAGTCGTCACAGAGGCGCTGCCAAATGCGCTTTTTCGCATTGAGCTGAAAGGAGGAGAGGAAGTAATTTCTTATCTTGCCGGAAAGATGCGTTTGCATCGAATTAAGGTTCTGCTAGGAGACACTGTTCTCGTGAAAGTTGATCCCTACGGCGGAAGAGGAAGAATCGTGCGACGTATTTAAGATACGTGCACCACTGTGGGCACTTCTTTGTTACAATTTTTTTCAACTGAGAAAAATAAAAAAGTGGCACACTTTTTAATTTAATCATATGAAAGTCAAAAGCTCTGTTAAAACACTATGCAAAGAATGCAAGAGCGTGCGTCGACGCGGAAGACTTTTTGTTATTTGTAGCAATCCTCGACATAAGCAACGTCAAGGTTAATTTAAAAATATATGCGTATAGCTGGTATCACAATCCCTGATTCAAAACGACTGGAAATTGGACTCACCGAAGTCTATGGTATTGGTCGTATCAGCGCTCACGAAATTTTAAAAGAAGCAAAGGTTGATCCAGGGAAAAAGCCTACCGACTTAAATAGTGAACAGGAAGGAGTAATAAGCAAAATTATTACTGACAAACGAATAGAAGGAGAATTACGCCGAGAAATTAATGGAAACATTAAGCGTCTAAAGGACATTAAGAGCTACCGTGGTGAACGCCACTCGCGAAATCTTCCAGTGCGTGGGCAGCAAACTCAATCAAATTCACGAACAGTTAGAGGTAACGTGCGAAAAACTATGTCTAGTGGCCGCCGTAGCGTAGATAAGAAATAATATGGGTAAGAAACGTATAGTTAAAAAGAGTGGAGGCTCAGTAAATAAGGGATTGCGATCTCGAGCTCTTAGTCGTGCTCCTAAGAAAAAGATGCAAACAGCTTCGATTTACGTTCACGCTACTTACAACAACACTAAAGTTATGCTCGCCGATCAATCTGGAAATGCAGTCACATGGTCATCTTCAGGATCGTTAGGATTTTCAGGAGCTAAAAAAGGAACTCCTTTTGCTGCTGCGAAGGTAGGTGAACTAGTTGCAGATAAGGCTCTCCTAATGGGAATAAAGTCAGTTGATGCCATCATAAAGGGAGTAGGTCCAGGGCGTGAATCTGCATTAAGAGCATTTGCTGGCAAAGGTATCGATATATCCAGTATTTCCGACCGAACACCAGTGCCTTTTAATGGTCCCCGACAACGTCGACCGCGTCGTGTATAAAAATCATTATGTTAAGTAAACCAAAATACAAAATTTGTAAGCGCCTGGGCAATGGTGTATATGAAAAATGCCAAACACAAAAATTTGCACTTTCTGAGGCGCGTGTGAAAAAGACTTTCAAACGTCGCAGGAACTTAAGTGACTATGGTCGCCAACTTTTAGAGAAGCAAAAAGTTCGATTCGCGTACGGTATCACTGAAAAACAGCTGCGTAAATATGTTACAGCAGCAGTTCGTACAAAAGAACCTACCTTGGAGTTATTTAAAGGTTTAGAAACTCGTCTGGATAATACTATTTACCGATCTGGCTTTGCTCCAACTCGGCGCGCCGCACGACAAATGGTGAGTCATGGGCACATTACCATCAATGGAAAGAAAATGACCGTACCATCTCACATGCTGAAGACGGGGGACGTCCTTTCGGTTCGAGATGGAAGTAAAGATAAGCCACTCTTTGTCTTAAATATGGATACTATCGCTGGGCACGGAGCTCCTAAATGGTTAACAACTGATGGTAAGAAACTTACGTCTAAAGTGAAAGCTGTTCCAGAATTTGTAGCCAGCGATACGTTCTTTGATTTACCTGCTGTATTCGAATTTTACAGTCGTTAAAATATTATTAGTAGCAACTTATAATTTAAGAAATTTGTATGTCAGATCACCAAGTTACAGTCCCATCAAAGCCACGTGTTATTTCCGAACAGGAATTCACAGGAACATACGAGATTGACGGTTTGTATCCAGGATACGGCCACACTCTTGGTAATTCACTTCGCCGAATTATCCTCTCATCACTTCCAGGGGCAGCTATCACTCACGTGAAAATTGATGGAGTATCACACGAATTTTCAACAATCGAAGGAGTATCCGAAGATACTATTATGCTCCTATTGAATCTTAAAAAAGTGCGTATCAAGTTGCACGATGATGAGCCACAAATTCTAAAAATTAAAGTTAAAGGCCCTAAATCTGTAACAGCAGCAGACATTGACGCTCCTAGTCAAGTGGAAATTCTTAATCCCGAGCAACATATTGCTGAAGTTTCTGGAAAAACTGAATTTGATGTAGAACTTGGAGTTGAACGTGGACTTGGATACGTAGCCAAGGAAGCTCTCCAAAAAGAGCGAGTTGATATCGGTGCAATTGCACTTGATGCTATCTTCTCTCCAATTCGTCGTGTGAATTACGAAGTAGAAAATATGCGTGTCGGTGATCGCACAGATTTCAACCGCCTTCGAATATTTATCGAAACAGACGGAACACTCACACCACGCTCAGCTCTTGAGGATTCTATAGCAATAATGATTCACCAGCTTAAAGCAGTTATCGGTTTTCAGGAAGAAGTTGAGCCGGTAGTGGAAATCGAAGTTCCTGCAGAGACTGAAGAGTCGACTGAACCAGGCAAAGAAACCAAAAAGGAAGCCGACAAAGAAGCGTTCAAAACCCGTATCGCGGAACTTGAACTTTCTCAACGTGTAGAAGATTCCCTTGATGAATCTGGCATCCGAACCGTTGGAGGATTGGCTCGAAAACATGAGGAGGATATTCTAGCGATAGAAGGACTAGGACAAAAAGGACTTCAAGAGATCAAACGATCTCTTAGTAACTTAGGAATTACACTTCGTAGCTAAATTGTGATACTGTATTTGCTCTATTAAATATGAAGCACCATAAGACACAACGAAAGTTTGGAAGAGTACGAAAAGTTCGTACAGCTCTTTTACGTAGTCTTGTACGTAGCCTTGTATTACATGAGAGTATCGAAACAACCATCGCTAAGGCTCGTGAGCTTCGTCCGCAGGTAGAAAAACTTATTACACTTGCGAAGAAAGATACACTCGCTTCGCGACAAATTATAACTTCGCGTCTTGGTAACGACGCAGAAACTTCCAAGAAACTACACGAAGTACTAGCACCGCGCTACAAAGAACGGCTGGGTGGTTACGTACGAATAAGTAAACTTGGTACATTTCATGATGTAATGCGCGATAAAGCTATCATAGAATTTGTATAACATGACTGACCAAATGACACAAAAACGAGAACATACTATTGATGCAACTGGAGAGAAACTAGGGCGTTTTGCTTCTTCAATAGCACATATAATTCTAGGTAAAGATCAAACCGACTTTGCTAAGAATGTAGTAGCACCTGTAAACGTTACTGTTGAAAACGTTGATGCTCTTGATATTTCGAATAAGAAAAAGGATACTAAAATTTATGATCACTATTCTGGTTTTCATGGTGGACGAAAAGAATACAGTCTTCAAGAACTGATTGCCAAGAAAGGTGTAGGTGAAGCTCTCAAGGTTGCAGTTTTTAATATGTTACCTAACAATCGTTTACGAAAGGCTCGTATGAAGAACCTAGTAATTAAATAATATGGCAACCGAACAAAAATATATTGAATCTGTAGGACGACGAAAAACCGCAACAGCACGTGTTCGGTTATTTCCTGCAGCTAAAACAACTTATGTAGTAAACGACAAGAAACTTGAGGAATATTTCCCAACTGACTCCTTACAAAAAACCGTTCAGGATGCAATTTCAAAAATTAAAGGTGTGACTTTTAAAATTAGTGCCAAAGTAATGGGTGGTGGTATACCTGCTCAAGCAGAAGCAATTCGACTTGGAATTGCCCGTGCTCTAGTGAAAGACGACGAGTCTCGACGAAAGGAGCTCAAGGGTGAAGGCTACCTAAAGCGCGACCCACGAATGAAGGAGCGTAAGAAATTTGGGCTCCGCAGTGCACGTAGAGCACCGCAATGGTCTAAACGATAGTCGGTTTACAAAGAGCAACGCATTTACTGTGTCAGATCGCACAAAACGAGCCAAGATGTACCACGTAGTACACCTTGGCTCGTTTTGCTAACCTTCCTTGTAACTGCATCACTCTTGCAAACCTTGTATTTGAAGGCTGGTTTTGATGACACATTAAAAACAGCGCCCACGGTGTGGGCGCTGTTTTTAATTTAGACTTTCAGTTTACATACGCGATAGTTGCCATGTAGTAAGTGTCTCGGTTAACCGATACACTTACTCATGAAAATTGAACCGAGAATTCTTTAAACGCTTGATACTTTGCTACCAAAAGCTATAATCTGCGCGTATGGAACCTAAAGAAAATAGCGAAGAAATCGTAGAGGAAATAATTTTTGATGAAGACAAAGGAGCTGAACTGATTAAGAAACTTCGTGCTCGGCTCAAAAAATGCGAGCAAGAAAAGAAAGAATACCTCGATGGTTGGCAGCGACTAAAAGCAGACACAGTGAATGCCGACAAACGTAAGTCTGAGACACTTTTATCGGCTCAAAAACGCGCGCTGAGCGACTTTGTGCAGAATCTTTTACCTGCACTCGACAGTTTCGATATAGCCTTACAGAGTGATTCCTGGGGGAAAATAGACGAAGTGTGGCGAACAGGAGTCGAACACGTACATACACAATTATTGAAGAGCCTCCAAGATAGCGGAGTTGAAATTTTTGGAAGTGCAGGAGAAATGTTTGATCCAAATATTCATGAAGCTATTTCTCATACAGATGGCGGAGATACGAACACAGTAGCAGAGGTTAAACAGCAAGGGTACAAAATTGACGACATTGTAATACGCGCTGCAAAAGTTTCTATATATAATTAAGCAATATAAGTGTTAAGCGCTGTCAATATTGTCGTACCTCCTTATTGTAGCTACAATGTAGCTACAATGTCGATTCGCAAACATTACATTATTATCGGAAACCGTAGACATGGGTACACACTCCATCCAGCACGAACGGTAACTACTCTAATTTGTAGAAGCGCAAACATAGAGGCGCGCTTCCCAAACGATGAGATACCCCGAATACTGGCAGAATTACCAAGAATGATAGGCGAACAAAACTCTCTACTAGAGAACGAACCTCAAACGGAGGTATTAAGATTCCGAGTATCAGAAAGCGAAAAAGATCAGATAGAACACAACGCTTACAAAGCTGGGTACGAATATGTTTCAGCGTATTTACGAGATATTGCGCTCCAGAGGGAGCAGGGGGATTAAGATTGAAATTTACTAATATATTATTACAGTAAGAAAAACACTATGTCCAAAATTTTAGGAATTGATCTAGGTACAACTAACTCAGCAATAGCAGTAATCGAAGGAGGAGAACCAACGATTATTGAAAACTCAGAAGGAGCACGAACTACTCCGTCTATAGTAGGTATTTCAAAATCTGGTGAGCGTATGGTTGGAGTTCTCGCAAAACGCCAAGCTGTAACAAATCCACAGAATACAATTCTTGGTGTTAAACGTTTTGTGGGACATAAATTTTCTGATCCTTCTGTACAAAAGGATAAAGATATCGTTCCATATGAACTTAAAGAAGGCACAGACAAGGGGGTGCTTATCACCCTTTCTGGTAAGGATTATCGCCCCGAAGAAGTGTCAGCGATGATTCTTCAAAAGTTGAAGAAAGATGCCGAAGAGAAATTGGGTGAAGAGATAACAGAAGCAATAATCACCGTACCTGCTTATTTTGACGACGCACAACGAAAGGCAACCAAGGATGCAGGAAAAATTGCCGGTCTCGATGTAAAGAGAATTATCAACGAACCTACTGCAGCCGCTCTAGCGTATGGTTTTAACAAGAAGAAAGACGAACAAATTGTTGTATTCGACTTCGGTGGAGGTACTTTTGATGTATCTGTTCTCGAAGTTGCAGATGACGTTATTGAAGTGAAATCAACCGATGGAGATTCACATATGGGAGGCCGTGATATCGACCAAGGTATTATTCAGTGGATAGTTGAAGAATTTAAGAAGGAATCTGGAATTGATGTAAGTAAA
Organism: Minisyncoccota bacterium; assembly: GCA_016763615.1. Taxonomy (GTDB): domain Bacteria; phylum Patescibacteriota; class Minisyncoccia; order Phycocordibacterales; family UBA2100; genus UBA2100. The sequence continues at coordinate 8,680 of JAESTJ010000068.1, forward strand.
GATCCTCTAGCACTTCAGCGACTTGACGAAGCAGCAGAGAAAGCAAAAATCGAACTTTCAACTGCAACAGAAAGTGAAATTAACATTCCCTTCATTACATCCGATGACACAGGTCCTAAACACCTCCTTCTAAAACTAACCCGTGCTGGTCTTGAAACAATCGCTGACGATTACGTAACTAAAGCACTAGAAATAACCAAACGTGCAGTTGAAGCAAGTCCATTCAGTATTAACGATATCGACGAAGTTATTCTCGTGGGAGGGCAAACACGTATGCCAATGATAGTAGAAAGAGTGAAAGAACTCTTTGGAAAAGAACCGAACAAATCTATCAATCCAGACGAAGTTGTGGCGCTCGGTGCAGCTCTGCAAGCGGGGATTCTTCAGGGTGACGTTAAAGATGTACTTCTGCTCGATGTTATTCCGCTTTCTCTTGGTATTGAGAC
>JAESTJ010000069.1 GCA_016763615.1 Minisyncoccota bacterium
CGATATCAGACCAGGCCTCTTCTGTTCTATTAATAAGGCGTACAAATGAGTTGTATGCAAATACAGCCCACAACACTCCGGCAAGTATTATAATTCCTATTATTGTTCCAAATCCCATAGTAACTTTAATTAGTTTTTAAGCTGCTTGTTTTTGTTTGTTAATTTGATCTTCTAACTTTTGTACCCACGTGCGAAGTTCATCAATTTCTTTGGCATAACCTTTCATACTTTCTGTTCGCTCCTCCAAAGAATCAAGCCGTTTATTTATTAAGCTAAGTTCGCGGTGAATTTGCTGTAATTCACTTTCAATTTTATCTAAACGATTATCTATAGCATCTAAACGATTATCTACACCATCGAACCTCTCATCAACTGAGTCGAACCCTTCTTTCATTATTATTGCCAGTTTGTCTAAGTCCATACATTGATTATACCTCAACACCTACTTTTTCTCTACAGCATTTGGAGGAGTTTCGCCGTTTAGAAATGCGATGATATTTTTGGCGGCCATATCACTCATTTTCCCTCGAGTTTCCTCGGTAGCAGAGGCAATATGCGGTGTAATAACTACATTTTCAAGCTCAATTAATCCTGACGCAAGAGCTGGCTCTTTTTCATACACATCAAGAGCAGCACCTTTAATAACCTTATTCTTGAGTGCCATTACCAACGCATTCTCATCTATTATTGGTCCACGAGAGGAATTTATTAAGTATGCAGAATTTTTCATTGAAGATAAGCGCTCCATATTAATGAGGCCTCGAGTAGAATCTAACAAAGGAACGTGCACACTAATAACATCGGATTCAGTGAGTACATCTTCTATTTCTTTTCTAAATTCGGCATCGAGTTCAGAGTTAAGAAAATCACTTTCCTTAATATCGTAGTACATAATACTCATTCCAAGCCCTTTTTTTGCGATTTCTGCGACACGTGAACCTATTCTCCCCGCTCCCAATATTCCTAGAGTTTTTCCTTTTAAATCAGTCCCTAGTAGCATCATAGGTCCCCATCCTTCATATTTCCCATCGCGCATAAATCTGTCTCCCTCGGTGATGCGTGAAGTTATGGAAAGCATCATAGCAATGGTGTGCTCTGCAACGGTATCAGTGAGTACTCCCGGTGTGTTCGTGAGAGTGACTCCATGTTCTTCTGCAGCGTCCAAATCCATGTGACCAAATCCAACCGAGTAGCTTGCAAATATTTTTGCCTGCGGTGCTGCCGCGAAAATTTCACCATCAATTTTGTCAGTCAAAAGACACAATACTGCATCAGGATTATTTTCCTTAAGTACAGATACGAGTTCTTCACGCTCAAGTACTCCATCCTTCTCACTCACTACTACAGTGTGTCCAGCTTTTTCTAAGTTTAGGATACCAACTTCCGGTATTTTTCTTGTTACAAATATTTTTGCCATAGAGTTTGAGCCTAACGACTACAAGTTATTAAAGAGTTTAAGTCTTCCTTTTACTACTTCAGCAAGTGCATCACGCCCACCATTTAAGTATCGGTACGGTGCTACTTCATCAAGGTTTTCCGCGAGCTTCGCCTCAAGCCCTTTGCGGTATGCGATACGAATTTCGGTATTGATATGTACAACGTTTATTCCCGCTTTAATTGCGTTCGTGAAGTCTTCATCAGCCAGACCTGAGCCACCATGCAAAACCATTCCCGTTTCGTTTCCTAAGATATTTCGCATAGCTTTAATAAGCTCTATATTGAGAGCAGGATTTGTGCGCCCCTTCAACATGCCGTGGAGGTTTCCAACGGCAGGAGCGACAGCTGATGCTCCTGTTTCATCTATAAACTTTTTAACGTCTTCAGGAGACGGAAGTACACTCGAGACATCATCAGGAATTTCATCAAGAACCTTACTTGAAGTACCAATGTAGCCTACCTCACCTTCGACGATTACTTCACGACCACTTTTGTTAGCGTAGTCAACAACTTCCTTTGCACTCGAAATATTTTCCTCAACTGAAAGTTTTGACCCATCGAAGATAACCGAGTCCATTCCTGCATCAATCGCCAATTTACACCCCTCAACGCTATGTGTGTGGTCAGCGTTAGTAAATATATCGATACCGTATTCTTTACCTGTAGCTCGTACCATAACCACCATTTTATCGAGTCCCAAAAACTTACTTTCTCCCTCTGAAACTCCTATCACTACAGGAACATTAAGTTCTTGCGCGGCCATTGCGATACCGTTAAGTTGATTTGAGTCGGATATATTAAAATGTCCGAGAGCCACACCTTGCTCAAGAGCTTCATACATTACTTCTTTAAGTGTTTTCATAAACGTTAGTGTAACAGAAAATGCCAAGGTGATATAATATCACCTTGGCATTTTTAAAAACTGAAAAACTTTTAATCTCAAAGGTCAATCCAGTTTGAAGCTAATTTTCTTCCTTAAGATATCCTACCTCTTCCAGTACCGATTCCACTTCACTCAAGGACAACATATCCTCTCTAGGAACATCAGAGTGGTGAAAAATAGGAAGAATCATACATATCTCTTTAGGATTCTCTACGAACCCCATTACTCCTCCAACAAGCTTTTGTTTCTGTAGTGGCACAACATACGCATTGAGAACTTTATTGAAAACAGCTTGTGCTTCTTCTATAGTATTCATATTCGTACGGAACCAAAGTTTGACTCCACAATGAGAATTCTCTGCAACCACAAGTAAAATGTCTTCGAATTCAGTTCTGGTTATGTGCTCGAATAAAATAGTCACCCACAATTCAAGTATTGACTGTTTTGTAGCCTGGTATGCATCGCACACACTTCGATCCTTATTTCGCGCCGACAGAAATGTTTCGGGAAATATTCTAAAGGTCATAATAACCCCCTTTCTATTGGGCAGTATACTTTAATTTTTTGTTTGTGCATCCAAAAGTGTTACGATATGGTTATGAAATACAAATTTGTAGGACTGGGTGACATTGTGACAGATGCGTTTATACAACTTAAAGATGGTGTTCACATTGAGAGCGACGAACACGGTGAAGAATTAAGAATACGATTTGGTGATAAATTAGAATACGAAGACGTAACAGTGGTAGCCGCTGTCGGAAACGCTCCAAATGCTGCAGTTTCAGCATTTCGCTTAGGTCTTTCCACTGCTCTCGTAACAGACATCGGAGACGATGACTTTGGAAAAGAGAAGCTAAGAACTCTCGAAGCTGAAGGGATAGACACCAGTCTTGTGGAGGTTCACAAGGGCATGCAAAGTAACTATCACTACGTACTGCGTTTTGGAGCTGAACGAACAATCCTTATTAAGCACCACGAGTATCCGTATGAAATCCCAAGTTTTGACGAAGCACCTGAGTGGATTTACTTTTCGAGTGTCGGAGAGCACGGTATAGAGTATCACCATGAATTGGCGACCTACTGTAAAGAAAATGGCGTGAAGTTGGCATTTCAACCAGGAAGTTTCCAGATTTCCCTCGGTAGCGAAAAAATTAAAGATATCTATGAGGCGTGTGAAATATTTTTCTGCAATAAAGAGGAGGCTCAACGGATTCTTGATTCCAAAAGTAATGATATGAAGGAACTTATTGATGGAGTGCGCGCACTTGGTCCAAATATAGCTGTCGTAACTGATGGACCAAAGGGAGCGTACGCTTCAAATGGTGAGGGTTACTGGAAGATGCCGATGTACCCTGATCCAGCACCACCCGTTGATCGCACTGGTGCAGGCGACTCATTCTCGAGCACGGTGGTTTCTATGCTCGCGGAAGGAATGGCTCTCCCTGAAGCACTCCAACGTGGTCCCATTAACTCGATGAACGTAGTCCAGCATATTGGTGCTCAAAAAGGCTTACTCACGCGAGAGCAACTGGAGAACCTCTTAGCTAAAGCACCAAATGACTATAAACTTGAAGAGTTGTAAGTAGTAACATGACTGATAGAATGATACATATGAGCATACATAAGCAGAGGGGTTTCACCTTGATTGAACTCTTGGTGGTTATTGCGATAATCGGAATGCTCTCTAGTGTGGTTCTTGCCTCACTCAACTCTGCGCGTGAAAAATCTCGTGATGCGCGACGTCTTTCAGATATTAGACAGATTCAAACAGCGCTCGAGCTCGCTTTTGATAGTACAAGCCCCGTAGAGTATCCAAATGCCTTATCTACACTCGTCTCATTAAATTATCTCCCCAGTGAACCAAAAGACCCACGGACGGACGTAGCATACTATTATGCAAATCTCACTAATGCAGGCGCTGGTTGTGTGGGTGGTGCGGGTAACGCGTGTACAAACTACGTTCTTGGAGCAAATCTGGAAAATTCAAGCCATGGTGCTCTCGCTTCTGATATTGATACTGACTTTTTAAGCGTAAGTGGCCCAAATTGCGTAGACCCAGTTTACTGCGTACAACCTTAGATTACTTTTGTAGTATCAAAAAATTAAAAACACTGCCGAATGGCAGTGTTTTTTGTCATGTGAGGCTTTCGAGAACTCTCTACTTCCTTCCTAGTACTTTCTTAGCAGCCTTAACAATCGCTTTAGAATCAAGCTCATACTCTGCAATAAGTTCATCTGGGGTACCTGACTGCCCAAACACATCTTTTACGCCGATAAACTCCATCGGTACTGGATTATTCTTTGCGAGCAATTCAGAAATAGCACCTCCTAAACCTGCAGCTGCCTGATGTTCTTCAATTGAGACTACGGCGCCAATTTCCTTCGCAAGCTTAATAATAGAATCATCATCAAGTGGTTTTATGGTGTGACTATTCAAAACTACCGTTCCAATTCCCTCTTTTTCTAATTCTTTTGCAGCTACCAAAGCGTGATAGAGCAGATGTCCACATCCGATGAGTGCCACATCAGTCTTTTCACTTCGCCACATTTCATATGCCTTTCCGATTTCAAACTTAGTTTCAGATGTTGTCATCACTGGAGTTTTCTCCCGTGCTAGACGCATGTACGTTGGGGAGTCTGTTTGAGCGATTGCCAGAGTAGCTCGCCATGCTTCATTAGTGTCACACGGAGTTATAACGTGCATTCGTGGAATAACTCTCATTATTGCCATATCTTCAATTGCTTGATGAGTTCCACCATCGGGACCAACAGAAACTCCAGCGTGGCTTCCGACAATTTTTACTGGTCTATTATTGTACGCCTCTGTCGTTCGAATTTGCTCCCAGTTTCTTCCAGGAGAAAACATCGCATATGATGTAATAAAAGGTATTTTCCCTGATGCTGCTAATCCTGACGCAACTACTGCCATATTCTGTTCGGCTACTCCCATTTGTACAAACCTCTTAGGATATTTCTCAGCAAATGCCTGCATGCGAGTTGAACCAGTTAAATCTGCACAAAGCCCCACAACATTTTCATCTGCATCTCCAGCTTGAACTAAACCTTCACCAAAACCATTGCGCAGTGGCACCTGCTCTACATCTGCATCGAAAATTTTTTTATTTAATTTTTCTTTTTCGTTTAGCATAATTAATCGCAATCGTGGCAAACTATTTTTCCACCTAATGTTCTAAGTTCTTTTAAGGCCATGTCTGCCTCTTCCTTATTTGGTGGTTTACCATGCCACTGATAATCCCTTTCAAATTCTTTAACTCCTTTTCCTGGAATAGTGTGCGTAATAAGTACTGATGGTTTATCGTTCACTGATTGAGCCTCTCCCATTGCCTCGTCGAGTGCCGTAAAATTGTGCCCGTCTACTTCAATAACATGCCAACCAAATGATTCCCATTTTTCTTTGAGTGGTTCAAGGGGCATTACATCCCATGTGTAGCCATCAATTTGTATTCCATTTCTATCAACAATTCCTATAAGATTTTGAAGTTTTTCGCGCCCCGCAAGCATCGCGCTCTCCCAAATGATTCCACAGTTAAGTTCCCCGTCTCCCATGAGAACATATATATAATTATCGGTATTACGCCCCTTATTCATGCGCTCAGCGAGAGCCATGCCAACTGCCTGACCTAAACCAGAACCCAAAGGTCCTGAACTTGCCTCAATACCGGGAAGAAACTCGCGATGTGGATGTCCTTGCAAACGGGCGTGCAACTTGCGCAACGTCTTGAGTTCCTCAACTGGAAAATAACCGGCACGTGCCATAGTTGCGTATTGCACAGGACATATGTGACCGTTTGAAAGCACTACCTTATCTCGTCCCTCGAGATTAGGATTCTCTGGATCGTGATTCATTGTATGGAAATACAATAACGTAAAGACATCTGCCATCCCCAAAGGACCTGCAGTGTGGCCTGAGCCAGCACTCAAGAGCATCTCTATAATATCTTGGCGAATAGTGTTCGCTGTACTCTCGAGCTCTACTATTTTTATGTCATTAAGCGTCATGAGCAAAAGAACTTACTAGTTTTTGTAAACGCACCAGTTCTTCTTCTGGAGCGTGTGTTTTCATTATCGCGGAGCCAATACCAAATATATTTACACCTGCATCAAATAAAGATTTTAGTGTGTCTGCATTTACTCCTCCGTCAACTGATATTGTAACATCTGGGAACTGCTCCCGCAGTTTTTTAATACGTGCAAGTGCTCGCTCATCAAATTCCTCTCCCTGATATCCAATACGATTGATACTCATAACCTGAACAATCGAAACATATCCCGACTCAACCAACGCAATAACTTCTTCTAGTGGCGTATCCAATAATATAGACACTCCCGTTTCAATTCCTGTTTCTTTCCATTCCTTAAATACATGAGGAGCCTGATTTTCTTGAAATCCCTCAATCTGTGCTGTGACACGTTTAACACCCGCTCCAATAAATTGTTTTCCAATTTCTTGCGGCTGTTGCACCATTAGGTGCACCTCAAAATTAATATCTTCTGCGTGGGGAATCTGTCGTCCATCGAGAGTCGTTTCGTTATAAGGAAAACTTGAGGGAGGAACTAGATGTCCGTCCATAACGTCAATCTGCGCATGAGTGGCACTCTTTGCTATAGATTCAATTTGCACTACAAGTGAGTCCCATTCATCAGCCATTATTGCTGGTGCAATTAGTGGGTACTCACTACGCATGTAGATACGAGAGTCCTTGGAGTCCTGGCTGTGGCACTATTTCGTAACCAGCACCTTTCGGCCAAAAAATGAACGCAAGTACTAAGGCGAGTACACCAATGGCAATCAATACTATTGATGCTTGTTTAGCATCTTTAGCAAGTCCGAGTTTAATAACGAGTTTTATTAGCCATGAGTTACGTGGTCGGCGAGGTCCGCGATTATACGCCATTCCTGGTTCATTAAACTGTACTTGTTTATTGTTATTGGGCATATTGTATATACTATCACTACTAAACACTCTACAATTACTCTGTGTGGAGAGCTTCTTCAATCTTTTTAATGCGGCGAATGTGTCTCTCTTCACCGCTAAATTTTGTAGAAAGCCACTTTCTAACGCCTTCGCGTGCAGTTTCTAAATCCACAAAACGTGCGCCGATACTCAGTATATTTGCGTCATTATGCTGTCGTGAGAGCCGCAGAATTTCGTCCGTCCCTCCATACCAAACAGTGGCTCGTACGTTGGGAAACCTATTTGCAACCATCGCCTCACCTTGTCCCGAGCCGCCGAGCACGATAGCCCGAGCTGTCTCGGGTGCTTCCGAGATAGCTCGGGCTGCCGAGACAATAAAGTCTGGGTAGTCGTCTTTTGGGTCTAGACTTTTTACTCCTAAATCTTCTACCTCTAATCCAAGTTCATCTCGCACAAAAGAAACTAACTCTTCTTTGAGTTCAAAACCGGCATGGTCTGTGGCGAAATATATTTTCATATTGCAATTATAACATGCAGTAATTTCTCCATCACTATTCCTTGTATCGACCAATGAGTTTATTCAAGAATCCTAAGACTGACATCAGCTATATCTATGATGCGCTACCAACGGTAATTTCAAAATCTTTGTATGCCCAAGCTTCATTTGCAGATACTTGCCACCATGCTCGCACAAATAACTTATCTGTACCTGATGGAACTGATACATCGATTGAATGTTTTGAATACGGAGCATTGCTGTAGTTTGGTACAAATGATTTAAAGCCCAAGCCTCCCCAAGGACTTTTACCAAGTTCCCCTTTGTTTGTCGCAACCCCTATACCAACTGATTTTGCAGGCGTCTCGAACTGCACCGTTATTGGGAGTTTTGAAATCGGGGGAATAGACGTGCCAGTTATTAAGAATGCATTACCTCTTTGGCTAGAATCAGCAACAATTGTAAACTGTGCTGTTGTAAGTCGTTGATATCCACCCTGTGTATAAAGACGCACTTCATATCTACCTGGTCCAAATGCGCCGTAGGTATTATCTCGCACCCATTTAAATGTAGCTGTGCCTGCTGGAGCAAGGGTGGTGGGCTTAATGCGTGTGCCACTTAAATAAAGCCAATCAATCCAATATTTTCCACTATCGGGATCGCCGATATGATAAATACCAATCCAGTCTGTATCGGTTACATTTTGGGAATTTTGAAAAGAAACTTCTATATCCTCTCGTTGTTCATATACTAATTTGTTAGTAGAAAGCGACGCATCGATGATTGCTGAGATTGGTGGTGTAGGAATATAGATGGGACTTGGCGCCCTTACAACATTGAACCGAGGTGCAGGTACAAGGAACTTCTCAAACGCACCATTTTTGAACACACGAACCTCGTACGCTCCAAGATCTAAGGAATTGGTTGCAAATGTAACGGCTCCATCAGTTAGTGGCGGATGTTGCTCTGCATTTTTACTGTTATCTAGATATTTCCAGTCGATGTACTTAGTGTCATCTGCTTGTGATTGTTTGTACAATCCTACCCAATGACGTTTTGCACCAACAGGCGTTTGTAGTCCGGAAACTTTTACTGCCATCGTTTCTCCTTGTACATACTGCGGCTGATCTATAGAGAGAGTAACCGAATTTCCAGAAAGGGAAGACACCGCGCTGTTGCATGTCATGGCAGACCTCGTTCTTGGACCAATGACTCCGTAACCGTTTATTTCGGGAGAACCGGAGGAAAGAATACCGTTTCGTGCCTGCCACTTTTGCACAGCTCGCTCTGTCGCAGGACCAAAGTATCCTGTGAACTCTCCATATGTATAGTCGCCTGTTCTTTGCAGGAATCTTTGTAGCTTGGATATTTCTCCATTTGGTATGTTGTCACGCGAGCCGATATCTAAATTACGTGAAAGTGAGACACATGACTGAGATGATATTGGTGCTGGTGTTGCGTTTTGTATTGCTGCACGCGCTGCACTAACTTTGTCAGGAGCTATAATGCCTAATGATACAAACAAATCTACAACCTCCTCTACAGTAATGGCGTTAGCTGTTTGTGCGAACGCAAAACTCGAAGCTAGAATTGTAAATGCAGTAAACAGTACAAGTGCCTTGTTTTTAATAATTAACATAGCGATAATTTATAGATATTAATAATTTAACTATACCACGCCCTATTAGCACATAAGTTTCTTTGCGTGGAAAATTTTACGAGTACCCCCTTAAGCTCGAACCCCGCGTGATCTGTGGCGGAATATATTTTCATCCCGTTAGAAATAAGGCACAGAAACATACCAATTTCTGAGTCTCATTAGATTACTTTTTCTAATATTGACCTTTTCCATACTATTTAAAATTCCGTGTCTGCCTGCCCCGTTAGAGATTTTGCGGTACATCTCTAACTGGGGTGATTTCTAACGGGATTCATACAACTTACACGTGCGTAGCGGTTGCAACAACGTGATCTACCAATGCATTTGCATACCCTACTTCATTGTCGTACCAAGCAAGTACTTTTACCAAATTCCCCCCCACCACTCGAGTCATAGAAAGATCAGCAATTGATGCATGCGTGTTACCGATAATATCAGTTGAAACAAGTGGTTCGTTGGTTACATCGAACACGCTTTTCCAGCGTATGTTCCCTGCCGCTCTGGTTAGCGCTTCATTAACTTCTTCTGCGGTCGTATTTTTCTTTGCAATAAATGTTATGTCCACGATAGAACCAGCAGGAACGGGAACGCGCAGTGCAATTCCGTCAAATTTATCGGTAAGTTGTTTATGCACTTTAGTGGTGGCAACAGCTGCTCCAGTTGACGTTGGAATGATATTTACTGCGGCTGCCCTTCCCTTTCGCGGGTCTTTCTTCGAGGGTCCATCAACTGTTCGTTGAGTTGCAGTGTAACCATGCACCGTGTTGAGCATAGCTTTCTCAATCCCTATTGTTTCGTCCAATATTCCAATTACAGGGCTGCCAGCATTTGTGGTGCACGAAGCATTGCACGTTATTGCATTTTCTTTCAAGTCATCCTCGTTAACACCCATGAGGACTGTTGTGGCATCTTTCGAAGGAGCAGAAATCACCACTCGCTTAGCCCCCGCATCAATATGTTGCTGTGCTTGATCTCTATCACGAAAAAATCCTGTGCTCTCAACCACAACATCAATCCCTAACTCCTTCCAAGGAAGATTTGCGGGGTCTTTTTCTTGTAAAAATTCTGTAGTACTTAATTTCTTAAGAATCTCCTCTCCTGTCTTTCCGTAGACAGAATCATATTTGAGGAGATATTCTAAATTCGCTTTGTCACCAAGATCATTAATGGCAACTATCTCTAATTCATCTCGTACTGCGGCCAGCTTAAAAAATGCTCGCCCTATTCGTCCAAACCCATTTATTGCAATTTTTGTGGTGCTCATATGCTCTCCAGTATAACAATTCTCAGCGAGGAATCATCTACTGAGGGTTTCACTATTTTTCTCCATGTTTTTGCAAAAGGTGGTAGATAATACTCTGCTGCTACACATTTCTTCCAACTCTATATCGGTACGAAAACGTTTAAGTTTTCCAAGCAATTCTCTATCACACAATGGACGCTCGTCCACCGTAAGCTGATCCGATTCACAAAAATTTATAGCATTCTTGTAATCAGTTCCAGGAATAGTATGTTCCACCAATCCTCCTATTATTCCTAATATACATTGGTTCTTAAGTTCCATACGATCAATACTTTGACAAGCACTGAGTAGAGTAATCTGATCATTCTGTGGATTTTGTTGTACGACCCCTGCAACTCCGACTGACATAGCTATTGTCTGTAAATCAACGCGCTTGGCTTTCTCTACAATTGCTACCATTTTTAGTGGATCACCATTACTTAATCCGTCAATCTTCTGAGCAATTTCGTAGTAACAATCGAACTGACGCTCATAAGGTTCGCGGTCACACATAGCAAATGGCTCTACAGTATTGTATGACAATCCATATTCTCCGTCCGCCATCCAATCAACAATAACGTTGTACACACCCTGACGACACTCTGCTATTTCTGTGTCACTTGCCTGTGGTAATGATTCACATTGCTCCAGAGGTTTCTGTGTGAAAGCTTCCACTGACCACTGTGATTCTTGTGTAAGTTCATCAGCACGAGCCAACAAAAATCCATGACCTGAACCGTGGTAGCATGTTTGAGAAATTGCGGGAGCAACATCTCCCAAGTTATTACGCATGTATTCGCACATCTGCGTCACAAACTCCACACTCGTATTGTCTTGAACAAGATGCTCAAAAAAACCATGATAAAAACCGTAGCCACAGGCAGTAGCTCCTTTAGGAAAATCCATCTTGGTGAAATCTTTGTGAGTAAGGTAATCGAAGTAGTAGGACATGTCACCAATACGATGTGCGTGTCGATGACACCCTGTATTGGCAAAAACCTCATAATTCTTGTATACAACCTCAAAAACATCAAATGCTGCCTGAGTTCCATCTACATCAAATGCCCCGCGCATGATATCCTGCCAACAATCTATTTTTTCCGTTTCATTTGGAGACTTCTCATCACAGGCTACTATTTCCGAAGCTAAGATGCCTTGTGGGTACACAGTAAAGCCTACGAAGCCAAAGAACAGCAAACTGAAAACAGCTAACGCTATATATTGAAATTTATTTTGCAACAACATGTATAACTCCGGTAAAATATGAACGTATATGGTCGTGGAAATTATAACTTCCTACGCGATTAAAAGTGAACTTCCACGTTTCTTGGGACTCCAAAGGTCGCAATGGATCAAACTCAGAATATATACTGTGTGAAGGATGTAGATTTGAAGCTGGCCAAAAAGGTTTATCCATTGTGGTTGTGAATGTCACCGTACCACCTTGGATAATAGTCACCTCTCGAGGTTCGAATCCACTCTCACCAAGCTCCACATGAACTGACTGCTTAGCAGAATCAAATTGTTGGACTTTCTCTTTCCCCAGAAAAGCGAATCCTGCGATTCCAGCGAGAAGCACAACTACTACTAATAGTACCAATTTATTCATATTTTAACTTCTGTCCTTTCTTCTATTGCGACGCATGAGCATAAACGGCACAGAGGACAGAACTAGACCTCCTAGAAATCCTAATACTATGTATGTAATTTTCCCTCTACCACCTTGTTCAACCTCTCCTTGCTCGACAACAAGTGGAAACGTTGCTTCTACAACATTTTTTCCGTCATTTTGATAGCGCACAGAAAGTTCGTATTGCCCCGCACCAGGAAATTTGTACGTCATAAGAGCTCCACCAAGTCGAGCGTTGTGTACTCCTGTGGCAAACACCGTAGATGTATCTTTTACAATGCGAACCCATACATCGGTAAAGAAAACTTCTTCTTCTTCACTTTTAACGTCAAAATTAAAAACGACAGAGGCATCTGTTGTGAAATTTGCAGTACTGTATCCTACGTCAATCAGTGTATTTCCAACTTGCTTTTCGAAAGATTCTTCCGAGCCATGCGCCGATGTTGTTGCACTGCCAACGAAAAGAACAGCTATTATCACCGCAAGTGCAATTGCAATATACTGGCTCTGCTTTTTTGAAACACTCATGACTTTTAACGTTTATTCAACAGTTATTACTCCTGTATGGAATGGTGCTAAATGGTCATGAAATCGCCATTCTCCAACACGTCCAAATACAAAACTCCAAGTTTTCTCAGCCTCTATTGGAACTTTGGAATCAAATTCAGAATATATGCTATGCGTGGGATGTATATTCGAAGCTGGCCAGTGTAGTTTTCCATACTCAGGACTTGTCGAGAATATAATTTTGTCTCCCGCGGATATGCTGATTTCCGAAGGTGTATAGCCGTCCTTGGTAAGTACAATACGATGCTCTACACCAGTGGGAGAAACTACTGTTTGTTGTTCCGGCACATCTCCTTTAAGTGTATCTTCCCCTTTGTTTTGAGAAATAAAGAAGCCAGCTAAAGCCAGCGCGAGCAGTACAAGGAATCCTATGAAATACTTCATGCGAGGAGTATAGCAATGTAATCATAATACTTCAAAGTTTGATATCCGTTCTTATTTTAATCCCCGGCGTAAAAAGGTGCTCGTACAGGGGATTTACCTGTATTAAGACAGCTCTCTTTCCATGGAGAGGGTAATGCGTTGCATAATCTCAAAAATGGTTCAGAACCAACATGATAATTATATCCTGAGTAAAAAAGTAACTCCTGGAAACACGTCTCTCCTACACCTTCTTTACCAGCACTGTCACATATGTTCACAGCTTTTTGAGCGAGTCGATAATCTGTCTCAAGAAAACGAGAAGCTGAATTTGCAAAACACTGTGCTTTTATATCGCCACTTAATACACTACACATTTGCGTAATATTTTCGGTATCGAAATTTGTTCTTGCGGCTGATACATAAAAAATAGCGCTCAAACACCTCGTTTTGTTAAAGCCCTCAAAATCACTGCTGCAGAAATTTTCGACAAGACGTGGGTCGTCGTCAATATCATCGATAAACAAAGGCCACGATTCAGTAAGACACGACGCACGTTTTTTTCCCTCAAACTGACTACAAAATGCTACGGACTCTTCTTGTGTTTTTGGCTCTATATCTTGTACCAGTGCAATGTCTTCAGGTTCTAGCGGCTGAAATATCTGCATAAAGGCACCGTCATAACATAAGCTGCTGAAATCTTTCTCGCCTTCAATGCTGACTCTATCGCATAACTGGATAGATTCGGGGGCGTCAGCATTGGTAATATACATACTGAGGTGTCCAAGGGCATGGTAGCAACTAGCTTGCTCGAGACCTGTAAAATCTCTGTTTCCAGCTTTAACTTCACATATACTTTTAATCTCTGGTATCAATTCTTCTAATTGTTCCTCACTTACATATTCTCCACGAAATCTTTCTTGAAATGCACCATGCAAAGAACCATTTGAACACATGCCATTTGGGGCTCTCGCAACCACTTCAGTCCATTTTGAAACATCTTTTGCAGCTTCTTTAGCACTAAGGTTATGCCCAAGTACGTGACAATACCAATACGAAGAATCTTGATTCTGAATAAGGGCAGTTACTTTAAATGCATCTTCAAATGAAAATCCCCTATCCATCACTTTCGGAATTTCGGTGTCATAACAAGCCGGTTTATAACTCTCATCTTTACATACCTCGATTACTTTAGCAGCTTGTTCGGCAAAACGAGCCTCTGAGGTTGGCGTATGAAAATAGAAGAATGTAGCAGCACTAAAAAAAGAAATGACTCCTACTATTCCAATTAGTGTTAAAACTTTTTTACTGATTAGGAATCTCATACGTTATTAACTTAGTATACAATATTAAAAACTTACTATGGTAATGGTGTTGCTAAATCATACGATTCCAAACATATTTCCTTCTCCATACTGGAGAGATTCTCACACATATCTTTTGCTCTATCGGAAAAATTTGGGTTACTAAACATGCTCCACGCCGCTCCTGCGTGGCAAAGAGTTTGTACGTTCTCGGGAATACTGCTACACAAGGCCGAACTTTTTTCCACACTATATTCATTTGTTGGACCAATAATATTTCCCAAACCTAGGGCACACATATCTCGCAATTGTGTATCTGCTATTTCAGAACAAAGCTCGCCCATTTTTAACTTGTCTCCTTTTAAAACCACCTCCCACCAACCACCAAGCTCGTAGTAGCACGACTCCTGATATTCACTATCGACCTCGTTGCACGCTCCATAGGGATGCTCTTCACTAAACGGATACGGCTCTGGTAGAGCTTCTCCTGGTAAAACGGTAAAAGGAGTATTGTGCTCCATAAATACACCTGAAGTACAGCCTAATAACGGTGTCGGCTGAGATGTTTCTTTACAAAGGGATAGTGCTTCATTCAAACGGTCAGGACCAGTATATTCAACAATACCGTGACCAATACCATGTTGGCACCCTGTACCAAATACTCCATACCTTGCGACACACGTGGTGTCGGCTTCCTTAATAAAAGACCTTCCTCGAGAAGCGAACCCAACCGTGAACAAACCATGGAAACAGCCAAATCCAAAATTTGAGTCACAAATTGCTATTCCATTAATTTCTTCCGTACTGAAAAGTGCTTCTCCCATTACATGTGCACGTATATGTTGTACACCTAACGGCGCTGATTTATTACTGTCTATAAATTTTTTGTACGAAGAATCTGCACCTTTTTTTTGTATTTCTTTTATCCAAAAGGATAAATCTTCCTGAGCGGCGTATGTAGCCGGTTCTATTTGTGAAGCTACGTCTCTTTCGTTCGACAAAAAAAGCAAAGAGAGTCCAGTTCCAAGTAATATTATAGCCCCGAACACAATAATCAATGATTTCTTCATCAGAGATATATTCCCATTCTTGCAAGTCGGGTGCAACTATAATTTAAGATGTAGTGCTCGTGGCAGTACTAGTCGCTGTAGTTTCCTCTGTAGTGGTGGCCGTTTCTTCTTGGGTAGCTTCAGTGGTTGTTGCCGTTTCTTCTGTAGTGGCCGCCGTCTCAGTAGTCTGCTCTTGTGTAGTAGTCGCTGTTTCTTCTTGGGTAGTTTCGGTTGTTGTTGCTGTGTCTTCTGTAGCTTGCTCTGTAGTAGTTGCAGTTTCTGTTGTTTCTTCAGTAGTCGTTGCTGTCTCTTGAGTTGTAGTAGCTACTTCTTCTGTCGTGGTAGCCACTTCTTCGGTGGTAGTAGCAGTTGTTGCGGTGTCTTCTTCTTCAACTGTAGTAGCATTCGGGTCATACACAATAACGACACGTTCTACAAAGCTCGTGACATCACTTGAGTCAGTTGCTGAATATCCTACTGTCCAATCAGATACAGTGGTTGTGTCTATGCTTATATTACTCACATCATCTCCGTTAAGTGAAAGTGAAATACTGAGACCAAGAGTTACCCCTTCTTGGCTTGTAGTCACTGCTCCTAAGTCACTATACGATGCATTTAGTGGAATCCGTGCTGGGTTTGCTCCAAGAATAGTAATGACAGGGCCCACGCTCGCTTCTTCGGTGTTATCGGAATTGGAATTTGAGCTATTATTTGAATCTGAGTTAATTTGAGCTGCTGCAAAATCAAACGGTATTACATCGCCCTTTTCAGCTCGAGCTATCGCAGCAGGGTCCACCTCTTCAACTACAGGTTCACTCACAAGCGGAACATATCCCGGAAGTTGCTCTGTATTCTCATCAATAAATTGACCTACAAGACCACTATATGCTGTAGCAACCACCTTATTTGTTACCTGACGACGTTCTATCCCTTGCACTTCCTGTAGGTATGCAATCTCTCTATCAACTAGCTGTTTTAGCTGCTCTGTTACATACACGCCAAGGTCAACGTACTGTCCGAGTACATTTCTATCAACTTGCATGGTTTTTTGTTGTGCTACGTCTTGCCATACGCCTTCGGCAAGGGCAATAGTGGTAAACGTATACTCAATATAGTAAAACTCACTGTCTTCTGTGACACCACTGATGCTAACCTTAGGACTATATGCATCAAGATTTTTATTCGATATATATGAGTTATCGATAGAAACTACTCGTTGTTCAGCCTCGAACACACTGTCGGCTACAAACTCCCTCACTTCTTCATTTGCTGCAAACACCAATCCGGACGAAAGAAAAAGAATACCGAGGACAATAGGTATTGCATTATTATACGTAAGAAAATGTATGAAACGTCGCATGATACCTTACATTGTAATATAATTATGCAAAATCATGAAGCATCTGGGTGTTAAAATCTTTATTACTATCTCCTTAATACTCATTGTCGTAGTGGTGGGGAAATTTGGAACTACATACTATGCCGCTGCACTACTATCAAAAAGTATTGAAACTCTTGTAGTACCTGAAATAACGCTCAAAGATGCAACATATTTTATACGTGAAGGTAAAATATACGGCGACAATACTCCGTCGATCTTCACTCAAAAAAAGATTCTCTCACTCGTGCACTATTCACTGCAAGCTCGAGTACAGCCCCTTTTCTCTCTTGCTGGCACCAATGTTGCAAAATACAGAGAAAGTATAGAAAGACTCAGGGAACAAGATGAAATCATTGCGTCTCTTTATGGGGAGGAAGAAGGAAATTATATTAGAGAGACTCTTCATCCAATACAGTATTTGCAAGAATTAGCGAATACTGAAGAAATACGGCTAAAGTTCATCATGACACCCTCTGATAATTTAGCGCGCGAGTATCACAACCAAATATTCAAAACCATTGATGTATACCTTGCATACACAAACTCTCTTCTTGAAACTTTCACTTCCATCGCAAGTGAAAAAATGAAGGATGGTAATCTAATTTTCACAAACGGTTCTATTACCCCAAAACGCATAGCAGAGATAGTGTCTGAATACTCTCAAGAAATTGAAAACGGGAAAAATGAGGCGGAGCGTCGCTGGAGCTGCTACCGTGGAAGCATTCTAATGTGCGATGAAATAACTTCACCGTTAGTGCAAAAAACTTCCAACCTTGACAGCGAAACAAACGATACTACTCCTCCTAAAAATATACGTGAGATTGCAGATATTTTGCGTGTATATCGCGAAAGTCTACCTATTGGATTTTTTACAAATTTCGATACTGCAGTAATTAACAATAGCGCATGTTACAAAAATGCTTCTCCGGTTTTTTATTCTCTCTGGCACAAAGAAACCAACGGAGTATCCTTTGTACGACCAAATATACTTAACGACTTATTATTTGTAGACACTCACGACGGAAAACAGGCGGGGTGGAACTACTTTAAAGAAGCAAAAAAA
>JAESTJ010000070.1 GCA_016763615.1 Minisyncoccota bacterium
CAAGTCCTCTCTCCGGTACATGTAAAATAAAGACCCCAGAGTATTACTCTGGGGTCTTTATTTTACACCGGAGAGAGGACTTGAAAGACGGAAATGCGCGTGCCACAGCACGGAGGAGCATTGAGTCCGGGCTGGTAGTACTTAGTAGAATTAAGCCTGCAAGGCGTAAATTATACTTAGTAACTGGAGCCAAGTCCTCTCTCTTCTACACAGCTCAAACAAAACATGAAAAAACCGAGACTATTAGTCTCGGTTTTTTCCTCTCTAGTTTTACAGATTGCAGTTTAAATATTCCACTATTATTACCACTTCTCCGCTGCTCAATCTTACCAGGAACAATTGGCTTAGCTTGGTCTACCTTGAATGTCTGCTGAAGCACACCAATAATTCCCCAAATACTTACCATTACAAAGAGAGCAAGGACCCCCATTACCATAATGCGAATCCCTTCGCTCTTACGTTCAGAGTTGCCTGCATCAAGTAGATACATCGCAAGTCCCCAGAAAAATATAAGTACGGTTATGGCAAGAACTATAGGAATGAGACCATTTATTAAATCGCTGACTACTCCCAATGTGTGTCCCAATGTGACTGCACCCACTAGTGTAGGAGTCACAACTGCAACCGCTACCAGTAAGAAAAATGTGTAAAGATGTGTATTTTTTATACTCATAGTGTTTTAGCGACCTAAGCTAGTTGGATCACCTAACCCAAAGGTTTCAGTGATTATGTTTATAATTCCGAAGACTGTTGC
This sequence comes from Minisyncoccota bacterium, assembly GCA_016763615.1. Classification (GTDB taxonomy): domain Bacteria; phylum Patescibacteriota; class Minisyncoccia; order Phycocordibacterales; family UBA2100; genus UBA2100. The sequence goes on from JAESTJ010000070.1 coordinate 755, forward strand.
CATAATAAATATTCCTATAATTCCCCAAATCATGTGTCGAACGCCAGTTTGCCTACCTTCAGGATTGTCCAGTTGCGTAAGGAACATTACAAGACCCCAAGTGAACATGAATATACCTGCAGAAAATATTAGAAGGACTAATGGATCAACTATAGATCCAACTATTTTTGCCATTACTTCTCTGCCGTCCATGCTATTTTGGATTTTGAATTATTAGAAGTCGTTAGTTGAAGCGACGTTCAATCTTATCTGGAACAATCGGCTTAGCCTGATCTACCTTGAATGTCTGTTGCAAGATGCGAATAATTCCCCAGATACTTACCATCACGAAAATAGCAATGATTCCCATAAACATAATGTTTATTCCCTCAGTACGCTTTTCCAAGTTTCCTGTATTGAACATGTACATCGCAAGTCCCCAGAAGAATACTAGAACTGCAATCGCCAATACGATTGGAATTAACCCATTAATAATTTCGCTGACAGTACTGATGGTGTGACCAAGAGTCACAGCTTCAGTTGCAGCTGGTGCCATTATGGCAACTCCTAACAATAGTGCTGCACTTATCTTTTTAATAGTTTGCATTGTATATATGAATAAAGTTACTAAAATACGTTTAAAACGTTACTAACTACATGGTAGCGTACCGCAAACGTGTTACAAGAGACGTGATGATTTTATGTGGATAGTGCTCTTTCGGCTATTTTAGCCTAGACCGCGACTTAACGTAAGTTGCAAAATCTGTATTATTCCCCAAATACTTACCATTATGAAAATAATGAGAATTCCCCAAACAAGAGTTTGGTTGAGCTTCTTCTTTTGTTCATCACTACCTCCGTTATAGCCCCAAAGATTCCTTACAACACTCCAAAAAAAATACACTATAGCAAGACTAAATAATGCTAAAGTGCCCAAATCCACGAGTTCAGTCAGCTGCTCTGTTAATGCTTTGAAATTTGTTGGTGCAGCATAGACGATATTACTCGGAAGCAAAAGAATCGAGAATAAACCGAACCTCAATGTTTTCCATGTACTGTTAAATTTCATATAATTAACCCAGAATTGGATCTATAGTACCCTTAATAAGAAGTGCTAGAGCCCATGCTCCAAGTAGCAATCCAACTCCAATAATGGTCCAAAGGAAATTCCTCTTTGCTGTAGCAAGTCCCTCTGGATTTCCCTGTGCAGTGACGAAGAGGAACCCAGAATACACAACAAACACAACGGCAATAGGGAATACTATAAATATGACAGCTTTGAGAAATGCAGCAGTAAAGCCTGCTACTGAATCGAGTTCTCTCTTAAGAGGATTCTGAAATTCTGCGAAAACAATTACGGGGGTTGTGAGTCCAAAAACGGCAATAGCAAAGAAGATTCCTCGTAAGTGTTTCATGAGTGTATGGTAGCATACCCTTTCTGTGTCTTGATGCATGATATGTGTACACACTTTACCCTTTTTTGTAAAGTACGTAGAGCAAAAAGCCAGACAAGACTATTAGTAGTGACGCAGCCGACAAGCCAGCTAATGTACTACCAACTATATTCACAATAGCCCAAAGAGATAGTAACAAGAGACCTCCCAAAGTAACCTTTACCGCCATTTTTTTTGCTTTAGATAATCCTTCAGGATTGCCTGTGGCTGATACAAACAGAAACCCCGTCCACGCAATAAATACCGCTAACGCAGGAGTGCCAACATAAATGACTGAGAGAATAAATCCTTTTAAAATATCCCTAACAAATTTTAATACGAGAGGATTTTGAAATCCCGCCGCATCCACTACTATTGGGAAAACTATCCATACGAGCCCTAGCGAGAAAGTGAGCATCAGTGCGCGAGGGAACATAATTATCGATTTATGAGTATGCGAATCTCCTGATTTGCGCGCTGAATAGTATCGGAAAGCCGCAAGGCTCCAGATGTAACATCGCCAATCATTCGTCTAAATATTTTACTCGACTCCTCTGCTTGAGGATCGAGCCATGCTCGACTCAAAAGTGCCTGATTTCTAAAAATGAGATCGAGTGGATCATCAGGAGTAACACTTAATAAATCTCGCCGAGGAGAAGGTACTCCTATAGTCTCAGCAAAAAGTTTAGATGGTGATTCGCTCGTTAGAAATAATGCCATTTCTGTCCCTCCGAATACATTTCCAGCAGCTCGCGGTACTGCAAGGGTATGTAACCTACCAAAAGTTAGAACCCTTTTTTGCTCCCCTGCCCTAATCTGAGGTAAGGGAGCTACATCAAAGTTAATATGAGCATTCTTTGCCTGAATGGTACGTACCTCACTCGCATATCCAATGTAGAGAGCTAGTTTCCCCTGTGAAAATGCATCGAGCGAATTCGGTAAAGAGCGATTCCACGAATACACACTTTTGACTGGATCTGCAAATTCTGTGTAAAAACGAAGAGCAGTTTGGGCTGGTATTACTCTGTCGGTAAAGCCTTCAGGTGAAAGTCCGGCATATAACGTACCGTCTTCGAGGCGACCAACTATCCCTCCTCCTGCCTGCAGTATAAGCGCAGAAATAATATCCTTTGCATGGTCCACATTGTCGAATTCCCCAAAAGCTATGGTGGCACGCTCTATATTGTTTGCCTTGTCGCGTTGTGTAATGCGTTCTGATAGGAGAAATATCTCATCCCAAAGAACAGGCGGTTTAGCAAAGCCAGCTTCAGCAAAGATATCGCGATTCCAATACAATACTAACGGATCGATAGAGAATGGTAGTGCACGAATACCACCCTCACTCAAAAATAACTCGGCTTCATCTATATATGTATCTTTGTATTGTCTTTCTGAAATGATATCGTATGAAAAAGGAAGTACTTTATTCCAATGCCTCAGAAGATTAGATTGATCAAGGATAAATAAATCAGGACCAGCACCATTTGCCAAAGCTTCTACGAGCCTTGCTTGGAATTCGTCAGGCGGTATCTCTTCGTAATCGATACTCCCCGCACGCGGATCTTCGTCGTTCAGCGTTCGCAGATACGCATCCATCAAATCCCGATCAAAGGTGCCCCACATGCTAACTTCACCAATATTTCTACTTCCACCACCACCCGAGAAACTCGCGAACATCATAACTGCTGCAATGATGAAAAAAGCGAATACGCCAAAGATAACCATTTGAAATGTGCTGCGTTTTTCTGCCATATCTATAGTTTACATTACTTTACTGGACTTACAGAGCCAACATTTTTAATAGATTTTGTAACCTTCCTTTTAAATAAGTTCTTGGGCAATGGTGTGTGAAATAAAGTTATCTTCTTTTTTGTGAGTATTGGCCAAAACTTCTTTGTCAGTTTCTCCTGCGACCATTTTGATAAAAACCAAACCATAGTGATGTTCTCCTGCTTTAAAATCACTCCGTAGAGCGAATCCATTATCGGTGCATAAAAGAGTGGCTTCGGCTTGAGTTACTACCATATTCTGCGCAGGTCCCAAACCTCCAAAAGAATCTTTCCATTCAATAACAGCCAAAGTCCCTCCTGGCCGTAGTAAACGCCACGCTTCTTTTAGTACCGCTATCTTGTCATCAACTTGGAAAAGGGTATTTGATAGCAACACTCCGTCTAGTAATTCATCTTTAATACCTACCCCGTTCTCCCCTTCCATGTCTCCCCAAATAATTTCTATATTTTCTTTACCCTCTCTAGTGGCATTATTCTGTATGCGGGTCAGTAGGTCTCTTTGTACGTCTACTGCGTAGACCACTCCTGTAGTACCCACTACATCTGAAAGAACGCTTGTGTAGGCGCCTGAACCTGAACCTAGGTCTGCCACTTTCATCCCCTCTTTAAAACCGAGTCGGTAGGCATTCTGTTTGGGGTTAGAAAAAGATGAGGAACTCTCACCTGCAACACTCATGTGCATATCTTGTTGCGTACGTGCGTCTACAATACCTTCCGGTAACTTTTCTCCGCCTCCCAAGTGGATTGGTCCTTTAGCTTTTTTAGCATCCAGATTAACGTTAACCGTTATTTCTTGACCCCCAATACTTATAGTTCCCGAACGTTGTCGTGGTGGATGTGGATTTGCCATAACTAGCATTATACCCAGCACTAAGAATTTTTCCAATCTATATTTTCAGAATCCAAGAAAATTCTTGTGCACACAGAATGGTTCTTTGCAGCTGGAATAAATATACTTAAATCATCTACCCACATATGTTTTGTGTATTGCGTTCCCTTTGCGAGTGAGCTTGTTTGAGGCACTACAACTTCTCCACTTGCTATTGTAGCTTCATAATCCCTCAAGGTTAAAAAATAATCACCCCGATTATCTACATCTTCACCCAAGCATTTTCCTAATTCAATTGAAACCCCCAATTTTTCACTCGCCACACGCCGAGCAACGTGTTCCCACGTTTCATCTTTTTTTTCCTTTGAGGCAGCAGGAAATCCCCATACCGCGCCAAGTTCATCTTCGACAGGTCGCTGTACTGCAAGGACTCTTCCTTCGTTATCTCTCACGATAAGTGCGACGGAATGTTTGCGTAATTGCTTCATAAATTTTTACTCCCCAGTTTCGTCTGTGCCCTCTTCAAGAGTTATCATTGAAGCAATCGAGTCTCCTGGTTTTAATTTCATAATTCGTACCCCCTGTGTTTGGCGACCCTGTAGCTTTACCTCATCAAGACTTGTTCGGATAACTTGTCCTTTCTTTGAAATTGCTACAAGTTCTCC
>JAESTJ010000071.1 GCA_016763615.1 Minisyncoccota bacterium
CTCCTGGAGTAGTGGCGAGTATTGTTTGTAATGATGCATTGCTATCTGAATCCCATTCACTTCCATCTTTGGGTACGACAACAATCCTCCCCCATCTGTTTACAACAGTGTAAGAAAGTTTCGCTCGCTTTATTTTGTAGGCAATATTATTCACTAAAGACTGCTCGAAAATCTTTCGGTTAGCTCCTTTTAGAGCAATCTCATCATAATGAATCATCGCTATTCTTTTCATTTCCATGCGAAGACTGTAACACGAGTGTATATGTGCTGTCGTGCGAATTACCTTCTATTGAGGAACCTCAGTAGAAGTCTTGTTTGAAGTAACTGTGGGGCGATTAGAAAACGCAAGGGCTATAGCAATCATGAGGATGCTTATATCACGGAATATCACATCCATTTGGTTTAAGTTTAGGACTACTATCGCAAGTAGATATAGTGCTGCTGCACAGCTTGGTAAAAAGATTTTTCTTCCGAATATCAGCCACAGTCCGATGACAATCTCAGAAATTCGAAAAACATGTAGGAGTAGTATATCGTTGCTGCCTGCAAAGTTTATGAGAAACGCGGGGAAATATCCTATCCACGCAAATGGATTAAACCATGCTGAGACTGCTGGATAGAGAAAGGAAAACGCGAGCCCAATGCGTAATATTCTTTCTGTTTTTGAACCGTACACAGTTATTTAACTACAACTACACCTCCGTCATTTGGTCGAATATGATTGTGATACCTCCATGTTCCAACTTCATTGAATGTAAACTCCCAGAACTCCGCCGCTCCCGTAAGAATACGACACGTGTCGAAAGATGTTCCCAGGCAATCATTTGAAGACTTTTCTGGATACTGAGTATGAGTTGGATGACTGTTTCCTCCTACCCACACTCCTCTGTCGGACATGTTCACGAAACGAATGGTTTCACCCTTAACAATACTTACTGTCGCTGGCTGAAAACCATTTGCGTCAGTGTATTCAACCAAGGCGTGAAATATTGGGTCTCCTGCCTGCGCCGCGGGCGCGGCAGGAAGGCCTACAGGCTCTATCTCTTCAGTAAATGGTGGTGGTGTAATGTTGTTAGTATCTAATTCTGTAGAAACACTTCCCACAGGCTGTGTTCCTGACGCACCACTACTCCCTGAATCAAGAGTCCCATCTTCATGTTCTGCACCCTCCATAATTTCGCCCGATTCAATATCTTCTACTGCGGGACTATCAGCGCTACTTGGTTTCAATACTAACCACACACCAGCAACAATAAGTATTCCTCCTACGATTAACGCTATCCATTTCATATTTTATTAACTTAAATTAGTAACTCTATAAACGTAACGACTATATTCAAAAGGTGCTGAATAAACTAAACTGTATTATACACAACGGGAAACTTTTCTAAAAACTAAAGACCGTTTTATCTTGACAGTTAACTCCAGACGGTGTGAGCGCACTAGAAACATGCTTGAGTGTCGGACACATTGCTTGTACTCGTTTATCTGCAACTCCATCAATACGAGACTGTCGCGCATATTTAGTATACTCTGTCTCATCAACACATTTTTGTAAATTTGAAAACACTGCGCTGTTTTTAGAAACAGTAAGGGGTGCATCAAACCAACCTTCGTATTCATCTAAAAGAAACCGTATGGCCGCTTCACATTTTCCCCCTTTAATCACAGGAGAGACTTCGTCGACAGGTTCTTCTACAACCTTCGGTATGTCTTTACAATAGACACATGAATTACGAAATGCTCCTACACTGTCGGGAAGTACACTACATACCTGATTTGCACTGCAAGCATTATTACAAGCAAAGTTCACGTCACTATTAGGTGTTTCCCTATACGCAAACGTTTGTACATTCTTCCCCTCAACCTTTGTGACGTCACCACACTGTAACGGTTTAGGGGTCACGTCTTGTGGCTCTTCCGATTTGGGGTTTGCTTCTTCTTCTTTACTCGTTTCTTCAACCTTGTCCTCTGGGTCATCTGTTTTATCACGCCCAAGTAGCTTATCGATAAAAGCTTTTATTCCCTTGAGTTCTTCTGGCAAATCTTCCTCGGCTGTATCTCCTGTTTCTTCATCAGTATCGGCATCATCAGTTTCCTCATTATCACCCTCTTCTTCAGTATCCTCATCTTCAGGAGGATTTACTAAATCTTCAGGTTCTTCTGATGAGTCAAATAATCCTCCAAACCATTCAAATATTCCTGTAATAAACCCTTTTTCTTTCGGGGGTGGAGGGGGATCACCAGAACCACAAACATTACAATCCGCCTTAGTGATTACTCGAATCTTTTTAACGAAATATTGAATTTGTGGCTGTGGGGAGAGCCACCACAACGGAGATTGGCGTAAACGCACGCGGGACTCTACCAACCCTTCAATGCGTACTTCAAACGCGGAAAGTCTTGGCTTACTTAGCCCAACTACCTGTCGCTCACAGCCACAATTGCCGGTAACTATAATTGTTATTTTTTTAGTCGCCGGATCCCATTTAGTGACACTTTTACTATTACAATTTCCTTCAAAAGTGAGTGACTTTATTTCAGGGGCAGGAGGTGAGCTATCTATTGCATCTTTGAGAAGTTTCTTAAGTTCAGCTTCTGTATTTTCTTTTATTAATTCTCCTATAGTCTTTCCTCCATTTGCGATGCTCTTAATTGCCGTCCAAGCAATATCTGCCCACGGAGCAAAGTGGGCTTTTTCTTCTATTTGTCTAAGAGAGCTCCACGCACGAGAATTGGCGGCTCGTTCACAAACGCTATATTTTTTTGATGTAGTGTATGTTCTGAAAAGTTTACGAACCTCTTTTGTTAACTGTCCCATAGTTGGTGACGGAATGTCTCCAATAAGTCCTCCTACCAAGTCATCGGCAATACTTCCAGCATTAATACCTTTAATGTCTGGAATTTGATTGAGCCCTGTTTCTTTATCAAACTTTTCTTTGATAACACCTCCGACGAAATCTTTAGCGGCATCACCGACATTTGTTTGAGCAAAAGAGAATGAGGGCAAGAGGAATAAAGCGGCTAGTATCAGTAATATAAATCGTATACGCGCACATGCTTTCATTAACCTACAGACTAGCAAGCGCAAATAGTAAGTGCAATAGGTCTAAGTTGAACCTCTATTGGCTCATGTGTACGTCCCTTTGCGGGAACGGAATTTCAATATTTTCTTCAGCAAATCGAGTATTTATGTCGTAACGTAAATCACTTGCCGTACCAAACACATCAAGCGGGTTTTTAACACGACAGCTCAATCTAAAATCGAGTGATGAATCACCAAAATCGAGAAAACTAACTGACGGCTCAGGGTCATCGAGCACAAGTTTGTGTGAACGTGCTGAATTGAGTAAAATTGTTTCTACTTTTTTAAGATCACTGCCGTATGCAACACCGATGTATAACTTCACTCGCCCAGTGTCGGGCCCTGTTGTTTTATTGGTGAGCGCATCATTTGCAATAATGCCATTAGGAATAATCACCTCCTCATCATTGAATGTCATAATTCGAGTACTACGCAAGCCTACGGCACTTACAATACCCTCGGTACCTGAACCAAGAACTATATAATCGCCCACTGAATACGGCTTATCGGCCATAATAAATATCCCCGAGATTAAGTTTGAGAGAGTGTCCTTTGCAGCGAAACCTATCGCAATACCTAAAATACCAGCACTTGCCAACCATGCCGTTACGTCAATACCCCACACAAGAAACATTGCGTATAAAGCTCCTGAAATAATAAGTGCGAGCGAAAGATTCTTAAATAGTGGCACGGTTTGCTCATTGACTGCTTTCAGGTGATGTGTTTCTGCGGCGCCGGCAAGCAAAACACGAACCACTCGCAATATTCCCTGAGACACAACGATTACCAGTATTGTCTTAATAAGTGCCAGTACCATTCCAAAGGCACTCTCGGACAAACCAAGTAGCGGTAAAGCAAAATTAGCACCGATGAGAATTACTACGTAAAACACAGGAGAATTAAGTGCCGCAATAAGTTTGTCATCAACGTCGGTTTCAGTTTTGCGCGTTAAAAACTTGACTAACCCAGCCAAGAACGGCAGTACTATAATCGCAGCAAAGAATGCTGCTGCAATAATAAGTAATGCTTGCATATACGGATGTGCCGAAGTTGCGTATTGTATAAATGAATTAATGTATTCCTGCATAATATGTAATTGTTTAATATGATACTCTTGTAACATGAATCCCGTTAGAAATCACGTACACCATAACAGTATACCTTGTATGAAAGTCGATATTATAAACCATAAACGCCATAGAATGTGCAAGTTCAAAGATTTTCGTGTTCTATTTCTAACGGGATGAAACGGAGAAAACACACCCTCTAACCTCTGAAGAAGAAAGGGTTATTGAAAATAAAGGAACTGAAGCTGCTTTTAGTGGTGAGCTATACGAAAATACAGATTCTGGAATCTATCATTGCCGCAAATGTGGAACCGCCCTGTATCAATCGAAGAGTAAATTTGACTCACACTGTGGCTGGCCCAGCTTTGACCAAGAGATTGATGGGGCAGTAACCCGAACTCCAGACGCTGATGGAAAACGAGTAGAAATAACCTGTACTAATTGCAAAGGTCACTTGGGTCACGTTTTTGAGGGAGAACAGCACACTGGGAAAAATGTACGACACTGTGTGAACTCGATTTCCCTAACTTTTGAACCGCAAAGTAATCAAGAACGAAATGAAAACTAATATTAAAACAGAAAAGGCAATATTCGCCTCGGGATGTTTCTGGGGTACACAACACCACTTCGATAAACACGAGGGAGTTATTAGTACGTTAGTTGGCTACACAGGTGGCACATCTGAAAATCCAACATATGAAGAAGTGTCTACTGATAGTACCGGGCATCGTGAAGCAATAGAAATAGTATTTGATCCAACACGTACCTCCTATGAATCTCTTACCAAACTTTTCTTTGAAACTCACAACTTCTCGCAACCTAATGGACAAGGGCCTGACATAGGAGAACGGTATACTTCAGCTGTGTACTATATGAATGAAAAACAAAAAGAAATCGCTGAAAAACTTGTTACTGAACTCGAATCGAAAAATCTCACCGTAACAACCAAGATTCTCGCAACCTTACCTTTCTACCCAGCCGAGGAGCACCATCAAAAATATTACGAAAAAACTGGTGGTGCACCGTATTGTCACGTATACATAAAACGCTTTAATGATTGATTTCAAAAGTTAATTTACACAAGCAGAATGTTTTGGAGTTTGTTTGAGGTTCTTGAGGTACTTAGTGGCAAAAACATCTGACACGTTGGTACATAAGTATTAGATGAACATAATACGGTGGTATGATGTCTAAATGCGAACGTACTCCTTAATAATCTTATCTGCTACTCTGTTATTTGTATTTGGTTCTGTTCTTTTCCCTACCGTATCAAGTGCAGCACTTAATGCAGGAGTGGTAAACGGCGTCTGGTTTTCAACTGCCACTCCTGAGGAAGGTGAAAAGGTGCGTATATTTACTGCAATACAAAATCAGAGTAACGAAACTATTCAAGGAAATGTCGCTTTCTTGGTAAACACTGAAATTGTAGGTACTACCTCATTTACAGTGCAAAGCAACGATATAATCCCAGTATCAATACAGTATATTTTTCCGGGTGGTGATTACGATGTAAGTGCGTATATAACGTCTGTAAAAGATCAAAATGTTGCGTACACAATAGTATCTGAAACTTCTGTATCCGTTTCTCGTAGAGACTCAGAAGAAAAGGTATCGAATACTATTGAGGAAAGCAGTGCCGCCTCCTCAACACTCTCAGAAACTAAAGAAGTCTTTATTGAATCAGGAAAAGATATTTTAGACAAAATAGAACCGATAGCTGAATCTACCGCGGTACGCATTGAGGAATTCAGAGATTCTATACTTGCTACAACAACTTCTGAAATTTCCCAAACAGATACAATTACTTCCCCGCCTACTCAAAAAGAATCAGTAAGCAAAGGCTCAACAGCAACTTCAAAATTTCTGAGTGAATCAAAGGATATAGTTACTACCAAAGGACTTTCTGTTTGGAAAAAGACCGTTGGTATATCTCTCTCGTTTGCGGCACTACTGGTACGATTCTGGTTTATACCCTTGGTGTTATTTATTGGAATTGTATTCTGGCTACTCGTTCGTGGTCGTAGAATTCGATAAGTAAAAATTCTCCTGGCTTCATCTAGACGTATTTTCTTATATTCAAAATGAATGAGTGTCACTACAACTATATCCACCACGATAATATATGCTAAGACCAACGAGTGTGTGTGATAAAACCGATATAATTCATACATCACGAAAATAATAATCAACCAGATGCTAATTGGAAATGCCCATAGTTTCCGTTTCAGTAGACTTATAGATAAGAAAATATCTGCCGTTCCCCAAAAAATTAGATACAACGACATAAAGCTTGTTACCGTTAAATCTGAGTGCACCAAGAGTTGTTCTACAAAACGAAGTAGAGAATCACTCGGATCTTCCAAAAGTTCTTGTCGCATCAATACATGTAGCAGATCGGTAAAATGAGTTCCGACAAGCCATAAAAGAGTCACCCCGAGAATAATACGTGCAATACCGTAGAAAATTCTCCACCACATGCCTGCCTTAAAGAGATTGTTTTGTGTAAAAACTTCAGATATTAAGGATGTTTTTGATATCTGCATACAAAAGTATAGTGTAAAAGTGCACCCAAATCATAGCTGGTAGTTTACTTTTCTACCTACTTATTACAAGATTACGTCTTCGCTACTTGCTACGTTAAAAAACCCTTACACGAAAAACTAATCGTCGTCTTCACTTTTATTTTCGTCTTGTCCGTCGGAATGCTTTTACCATTTGTATCTGCACCTTCCTTCTCTATTTCTTCGTCCCCATTTTCTTCCCGCTCGCTCTCTACCTTCTCTGAATTCTCTTGCTCATTCTCTTCTTCAATTGCCTCATTACTGTCTTCTTTCTCTTCCTTTGCTTCATCATTTTCTTTCTGCTCATTCTCTACCTTCTCTGAATTCTCTTGTTCGTTTTCCTCTTCAATTGCTTCATCCTCATCATTGTCTGCTTTGTCTTCCTTTATTTGATCCGTTTCGTCCACTTTTTTGTCTACATCATCAAGCTCTTCTTCTATATTCTTTTGCTCGTCGCTAAAAAGACCTCCAAATTCATCTTGTATGACTTTTAGATTATTCTGTTCCTCATCCAATAGTTGTATTTGTTCCTCTACACTTATATCACTTACTCCCGTTATATCTTTCTTTAGTGCAAGACGAGCTTCTTTTAATTTTTTCCGTGCATCTTGGAATGTTTGAATCAGTAATTTTTCTTGTTCATCAAAAGCATCA
>JAESTJ010000072.1 GCA_016763615.1 Minisyncoccota bacterium
AATGTAATATATATTTAAATATAACTTATTTTCTTACACTGCAACTGCCTTCTTCCTCCCTTTAGCAATACCACGTTTCCTAACGACTTTTTTAATTGAAACTTTTTTCTTCACATCAAAAGTGAACTTCTCATTTTTAACATCCACTTTAATTGTTCCTCCGTCTAGCATTCCTTCATTCACCATCGTTGTTGCTATAGGAGTTAATATCTCATTTTGAATAAGTCTCTTTAATGGCCGAGCACCGTAGCGTGGATTGTATCCTTTGGTTGAAAGATATTCGATTGCTGTCTGTGAAAATTGCAATTTTATATTTTTCTCAGCAAGACGTTTTTCCACTATAGTGACCTGCATCTTAACTATTTCCTTAATTGCTTTCTGGGAGAGTATGTCGAAAAGGATTATTTCATCGAGACGATTCAAAAATTCCGGACGGAAAAAATCTCGAAGGGTTTTCATCACTTTGTCTTTGCTGTGAATGTATTGTGCCTTGTCTCCCGTATCGTCAGCAAATCCAAGTCGGCTCATCTTATCGATGTGCTCAGACCCTAAGTTGCTTGTCATTATGATTATTGAATTCTTAAAGTTTACCGTACGTCCTTCTGCGTCAGTGAGTCGACCGTTATCAAGTTCCTGCAAGAGAATGTTAAACACCTCTGGATGCGCTTTTTCGATTTCATCAAATAAAATCACGGAATACGGGCGGTGGCGCACCTGTTCAGTGAGCGAACCTCCTTCTTCGTGACCCACATATCCAGGAGGAGAGCCTATCATCTTTGAAACAGAATGTTTCTCCATAAATTCAGACATATCCACTCGGATAAGAGCCTTTCCTTCATTAAACATAAATTCGGCTAATGCCTTTGTGAGTTCTGTTTTTCCAACTCCAGTAGGACCCAAGAAAAGGAACGAACCTATAGGCCTTTCGGGATCAGCAATACCAACACGTGAACGCTTTACTGCATTTGCTACCTTTTGGAGTGCTTCTTCCTGACCCACAATACGAGAACGTAGTGCGTCCTCCATACGCGAGAGCTTATTGAGTTCGTCTTCTAACATTCTTCGCACTGGCACTCCAGTCCATCGCGAAACTACATCTGCGATGTCTTCCTCGGTAATTTCCTCTCGTAATATTCGGCGTGAGCTCTGCAACTTTTTTAGGCGACTAATTTTCGTCTTTAAATCAATCTCGAGTTCAGGAATTCGTCCATAGCGAATCTCAGCGGCACTGGCTAAATCTGAAGACGCCTCTGCGGCCTCAGCGATAAGACGTACCTCTTCCAGTTCTAACTTAATTTCCTTTATTTCACCAAGTGTCTCCTTTTCGTTCTTCCATTTCACTTCAAGTTCACGTGTACCTTCTTTTAGTTCAGCGATTTCCTTTTCAACCGTTTTTACACGAACCCTTGCTTTCTTCTCTCCCTCTTGCACATCTTTTTTAAGAGCTTCACGTTCAATTTCAAGACGCATAATTTTCCTGTGAGCTTCCTCAAGTTTTGGTGGTTTATTTTCGAGAGAAATCCGTAATGCTGAAGCTGCCTCATCAATAAGATCTACTGATTTATCTGGTAAGTAGCGCTCTGTGATGTAACGACTGCTTAATTGTACTGAAGAAACTATTGCTTCATCGGTAATGCGTACTCCATGGAAGAGTTCATATTTTTCTTTAAGTCCTCGCATGATTGCTATTGCGTCTTCGATGGATGGCTCATTTACTAGTACTGGCTGGAAACGTCGAGTAAGAGCAGGATCACGCTCTATGTGCTTTTGATACTCATTAAGTGTTGTAGCTCCTATAACCCGAAGGTCACCGCGTGCGAGTGCTGGCTTGAGCATGTTTGAGGCGTCCATCGAGCCTTCAGCTGCTCCAGCTCCAACGATGGTGTGGATTTCATCAATAAAGAGAATGATGTCTCCTTCTGATCGTTCCACTTCTTTCATGATTGCTTTCAGACGTTCCTCAAATTCTCCACGGAATTTTGTTCCAGCAATAAGAAGACCTAAATCAAGTGATACTAAATCTTTCCCTTTAAGAGATTCTGGCACGTCGCCAGTTGCCATACGTGTCGCCAGTCCTTCTGCAATAGCAGTTTTTCCGACTCCTGCTTCTCCTATGAGAATGGGATTATTCTTTGTTCGCCGAGAAAGAATTTGGATGACTCGAGTAATTTCATCATCGCGTCCAATAACTGGGTCCAACTTATTTTCACGAGCACACTCTGTGAGAGAACGCGTAAATTTTGCAATTGCACGATTTTGCTTCGGAGCCTCAATGTCTGTTATCTTCCCATCTTTGATATCTTCATACACACTAGTAACCTCTTCTTTACTTACTTGAAAACGTGCAATGACTTCAGCAGAGTTACCAGGATTCTCTAGAATGGCTAGTAGCAAATGTTCAGTGGACACAAATTTATCATTAAACGTACCAGCGATTCGTGGAGCTCCATCTTGCAAAATTTGTGCTAGCTCAGGTGTCAGATACAGCTGAAACGAGGTAGACATCGTAGTATTTGTTGTGTTCCCATCTAAGGCTTCAATGAGGGAATCTGCGAAATGAATAGTGTCAATTTCTAGTCTCTCAAGAATCGAAAGTGTCATACTCTCATCTTGCAATAGAAGAGAAGCTAGCAAATGCAGAGGACTTACATGTGATTGTCCGCGCTCAATAGCAAGCTGATGCGCTCTGTGCACAGCTTCTTTTGCTTTGGTTGTAAAATTTTGGAACGGCATAATATATAAATACGAAAAAACTTATACACTCTTACTGAGCTACTTCCTCGGTTGATGTCGCCGCTGCACCCTCTTCTTCAGTTCCCACCACTTCATCTGGTGCTATTGCTTGTGCGAATGCAGCTCGAATTGGTGCAAATGAACTTTCCCCAACTTCTCGGGACGCACCAGTACTCATTCCCACCACTTCCCCATCAACATTTATTAGAGGTGCACCTGGTGCAATTTTTGTGCCACTAATACTTGTTCCTATATAACCTCCTTCTCCGAGCTCAGTTGCAATTCCTTGCGTTATACTTCCGCTTCCAACAAATGCAACAAGTGTTTGACCAAGGTGTAGTGCAACTTCAGTAGGAACAATCGCAGAAACGCCGGTGCGTTCTACCGCAACAGTGAGTAGCGCGATACCTCGAGCTCCTCCGCCATACGTTATATGTGCTGGTATGTATTCTTCTGCTCCAACATCTATCGCATAGTTTCCATCTTCAACTAACATCCACGAATCCATTGCAAGTGTGCCATCAGAATCAATAAATACTCCGAGAGAGACGAACGCTCCAGAATCTGCATCTACAACACTCACAATTTTGGATTTATTTTCTGCTATTGCGGCGGCAATTAAATCAGCTTCCTTAATTATGATGGTTTTTTCTCTCGTAATAATTGTTGCTTGTTGATTTTCTGCTGGAACAACTGTTTCTACCGTTCGCTCTACAACGCGCTGAATAACACGAGTCACATCAGTCGGTGTTTCTTCGATAAGAGACACTGTCACTATACCCGTGGCAATTGAAGTAACAAATGACACAAGCATGGTCAGGAGTACAATTTGTGATTTATTTAGTTGTTCTAAGTCCATTGCCATATAGTATCCCAACTAGTATCTTTTTCCAACATTTTTCTACTGAAATGACAAAGCAAAAACGCGAAATCTGTTAAGAATTCCGCGTTCTAAAAATGTGTTGTTATCTCCTTCTTTTTGAGGAGCTTGTGAATGTACTGCTCAAATGCAATATCCCGATTCCGATGGGACCATTGCGCCAACAAAAAAGAGTCCAAACGATTCGTGCGCCAAATTTTGCATATGAATTGCTAATGCGTGCAATCCTCAACTGGTCGTAGCGCAAACCCTTAAACAAACGTTCCATTGCTAAATCCTTCTCGCAAACTGAACTAAATTTGATTAAGAATATTATACGGTAATATTACCGTATGTCAATAGCGCTATGCAACATCTAAAAACTACGATACGTTTCAACAGCATCGCGAACTTTTGAAATAATTAGGAAAACATCTTCAGCGAAGGTATTTCGCCCAAAAGAAAATCGAAGAGTGTTCGTAGCGCGCCATTTTTCTCCTCCAAGAGCGGCAACAACATGTGACTGCGATGCATCGGAACGTTCCAGGCAGGCACTCTTTGTAGTGAGAGATACCCCCCTTTGATCGAGATACATAGAGACATACTCCGAATCGATTTTCGGAATAGAGATATTTAAAATGTGAGGACTTTGGTTCTTAAAATCACCGTTGCGGATGATGTCAGGAATTTCAGCTAAAAGGCCTTCGTACAACTCTTTATTTAGAGCTGATAATCGTTCACTTTCTCCAGTTCGTAATTCTACCCCTTCTTCAAACGCAGCGGCGAAACCAGCTGCCAAGGCTACATTTTCTGTCCCCGGGCGCAATCCTTGTTCCTGGCTGCCACCTCGCAGTACAGGTAAAATTTTTACCCCATGCTTAATGTATAAAACCCCTACTCCTCGTGGCCCATACATTTTTCCAGAATCTAAACTCATCAAGTCAACTCCCAAGCCTTGAGGAACAAGAGACTGATATAGACCTTGAGCTGCATCTGTATGGAGTATTGTTTTCTCTAAAGTTTTCCCTCCAACTTTAGGTTTCGTTTCTTTCAGCAACTTCCCTATTGCATGCATTGGCTGAACGGTTCCAATTTCACTATTGACCAGTGCAACAGAAACAAGAACTGTATTTTCTTTGAGGGCCGCCTTCACGAGTTCAGGAGTAACTGCTCCATGCTCATTGGGAGAAACTTGATCGACAGTCAAACCTCTTGAAATAAACTGATTAAACACATCGCTAACCGAAGGGTGCTCAATCGAACTAATAAGAATATGACAATCTTTCATAGTAATCCCCTCCTTTTCAAGAGAGAAGAGGTACCCAACTAGTGCAAGATTATTTGCTTCGGTTCCTCCAGAAGTAAAAACAAGTTCTTGCGATTTAACTCCTAACACGCGCCCTAGGACGCTTCGAGCACTGTCTAATACTTCTTTAGCTTTGAGACCCTCAGTATGTAGAGCCTGAGGATTTGCAAAATATCTTGAAGCATCAAGATAGGCGGCTTGTGATTTTTCAGAAACTGGCGTCGCAGCCGCAAAATCAAGAAATATCCTTTTATCATCATTTTTATCCATTGTGCGTATTGTAAACAGCAAAGTAGGAATGTCCATGTTACAATCTCGCCCATGCCAACACTCGTTCAATTTTTCATTGGAACTGGAGTACTCCTCTCTCTACTATTGCTGTGGAATATTTTTTTGGAAATTCGTCTTCGTCGGCTCACTCGTGGTTCGGATGGAAAGAATCTTGAAGGTCACTTAGCTACTATTGCGCGAGATTACCAAGATTTAGAGGAATTTAAAAGTGCACTGCACTCTCGATTAGAAACCATGGATGTGCGCCTTAAAGGAAGTGTGAGCGGAGTTGGCGTTGTACGTTTTCATCCCTTTGCTGGTAGTGGTGACAGCAAGCCTTCATTCGCCGTTGCGTTTATATCTGAAAATGGTGATGGAATCATTATTTCTACTCTACACGCCAGAAATAGCGTGAGTATCTTCAGCAAAAACGTGAGCGAATTTAAGAGTGATAAAGAACTTACGGAAGAAGAGGCTGGAGCACTTGAAAAAGCGCGAAATTCGTTGCATACTTGAACTATCAGTTCGTCAGACAGGAACTATAGAGTTCCTTCATAAACTGATATAAATTGAGCGCCCGGTGCGCTGTTTTTCATTATGAGCACAAAAGAACCAAACACAGCACGACCCCCAGTAATAGCCGTTATGGGCCATGTAGATCATGGAAAATCGGCTCTTTTGGATTACATTCGCAGCACAAATGTTGTGGACTCAGAAGCTGGAGGAATAACTCAGAGAGTTTCAGCATATGAAGTAGAACATGAACATGAAGGGAAAGTTAAACGAATTACTTTTCTGGACACCCCAGGCCACGAGGCATTCACTAAAATCAGGGAGCGCGGCGCTTCTGTTGCGGATATCGCTATTTTAGTAGTTTCCGCCGAAGAGGGAGTCAAACCTCAGACACTTGATGCGCTACGTGCTATTAAAAGCGCAAAAACTCCGTATGTAGTAGCCATTAATAAGATTGACAAACCTAACGCTGACTCCAACAGGACCAAATCTGGCCTTATTGAAAATGAAATTTATATCGAAGGTATGGGTGGAGACATTCCTTTCAACGAAGTTTCTGCTAAAACTGGACAAGGAATACCAGAATTATTAGACACGTTACTTTTAGTAGCGGAAATGGAAGAGCTTACTGGAGACACTTCTCTTCCCGCTGAGGGCGTAATCATAGAGGCCCACCGCGATTCCAAAAAAGGTATCGCTGCAACTCTTATAATCAAAAATGGTTCTCTTAAAAGTGGTGAGTTTATTGTGGCAGATAGTGCCCTTGCTCCTATCCGAATTTTTGAGGACTTCGAGGGGAACTCGATACAAGAGGCTCAATTTTCAAGCCCTATCCAAATTATTGGATTTGATTCACTTCCCAGTGTTGGCAGTACCTTCCGTTCATACAAAAGGAAAAAAGACGCTGAGCTTGCTAAGTCAGTTACTAAAACTGTAACCCCCGGAGTTACTGAATTAGAAGAGGCGGATGAGAGACACTTGATTCCCCTGATTATCAAAGCCGATACAACCGGTACTCTAGAAGCTATCTCTCATGAGCTTGAGAAACTTGGTAACGAACGGCTACTAATTTGTACCATTCAGGAAGGAGTCGGTAACATGTCTGAGGGAGATGTGAAAGCTGCTATCGCTTCTAAACACAATCCAATTCTGATTGCATTTAATGTAGGAATCGATACAGCAGCACGAGACATTCTCATACAACACGAAAAGGAAGTGCACTCTTTCGAAATCATCTATAAGTTAAGCGAATGGCTCGCTGATGAAATTAAAAAACGAACACCGAAAATGGAGATGGAAGAAGACTTTGGCTCTGCAAAAATACTTATGTACTTTTCTTCAATGAAAAACAAATATGTGATTGGTGGCAAAGTAAAAAACGGGCAAATAAAAAAGGGCTGCCGCGTACGTATTAAGCGAGCAAATGAAGTTATAGGTGCAGGGAAAGTAATCGGTTTACAAAGTGGTAAGCAAAATGCTGAATCCATCTCTGAAGGTGATGAATTCGGCGCACAAATTGAAGCAGATATAAAATTGGAAGTACAAGACGTGATTGAGTGTTATGAAATCGTCATAAAGTAATCTATCCTAGGAATATGCAGTCTCAAAAGCAACAACAAATATCTGAACAAATTGCACATATTGCTGCGGAGTTTCTAGGTAGGGAATCTAATCGGCAGTCCCTCATCACGGTAACTCGAGCTGATGTCTCTCCTGATATGGCAAAATCTACTATTTATTTCACTGTGATGCCTACTAGCTATGAAGATACCGTCCTTGAATTTGCGAGACGCCAGCGCGCTGAGTTCCGTAATTATATAAAAAAGAAGACTCAAATGCGGCGAATTCCTTTTTTCAACTTTGAAATAGACGCTGGAGAGAAACATCGCCAACACCTTGATACTTTAGAGCTGTAGCGCTTCTGTGTGCAGGTCACGCATGCTAATATAGTGCCTATTGGTCCAGGTGGCGAAGTGGTTAAATGCTCCGCACCGGTTTGCGCAAATGGTCTCTTGCGTCATTCACTGGAACTAATGTAGATACTGAGAAGGTCCAGTGGCGAAGTGGTTATGCTTCGCAGCGGTTTGCGCAAATAGTCTCTTGCGTCATTAACCGGAACTAAAATATTGAGACTAAACTAAGGTCCAGTGGCGAAGTGGTTAACGCTACGGTTTGCAAAACCGTCATTCACCGG
>JAESTJ010000009.1 GCA_016763615.1 Minisyncoccota bacterium
GAACTTCTAAATTAGCATTAAAAATTTCTATCATGGCTTTATTTGACTTAAAGGTGATTAACTCAGTGTTTGAAGAACTTGAGCAAGACCGAGGAATTCCCAGAGAAAAAGTTATCAGTGCAATCGAACTTGCTCTTGCTGCAGCATACAAGAAAGAATATGGAAAACGCGGACAAATTATTCGCGCATTGTTCAATATGGAAATTGGAGATGTCGAATATAAACAAATTAAAATTGTAGTAGACGATACACTTGTGTATCAAGAGGATGAAGAAGAGGATGAAGAAGAACGAACACGCTTCAATCCTGAACATCATATAATGATTGAGGACGCTCGCCGAATAAAGAAGGAGGTGGAGATTGACGATGAACTTGATTTCCCTCTTGAGACTCAGAAAGACTTTGGACGTATCGCAGCTCAAACTGCAAAGCAGGTAATCATGCTAAAAATTCGTGAAGCAGAAAAGATTTCTATACTGGAAGAGTTCGGAGAACGCGAAGGAGAAGTCGTATCAGGACATGTCCAACGATTCGAGAGAGGAAATCTTTATGTCGATCTTGGTCGTGCAACAGGTATCTTGCCGTACGAAGAACAAATTCCAGGAGAGCGATACCGCCAAGGTGAGCGTATTCGTGCTCTACTCTACAAAGTAGACGAAAGTCCACGTGGAACATTCTTGAAATTGTCACGCTCGAATTCACGATTTTTAGTGAAACTCTTTGAATTAGAATCTCCTGAACTTGCAAATGGAACTATCGAAATTAAAGAGGTTGCACGCGAAGCAGGTTCTCGTTCAAAACTCGCAGTAATCACCCACGACGATCATATTGATCCGGTCGGTTCTCTTGTTGGACAACGCGGTGTGCGTGTTTCAACAGTAACCAGTGAGCTCGGTGGAGAAAAAATTGACATCATCGAATGGGCTGAAGATACTCAAGAATTCATTGAACGTGCGCTCTCACCAGCTGAGATTCTTGGTGTAGAGATTACCGAAGACGAAGAAGGTAACAAGCGCGCCTCGGTTGAAGTAACTGAAGACCAGCAATCCCTCGCAATCGGTCGAGGTGGGCAAAATGTACGACTTGCTGCCAAATTAACTGGTTGGGGAATCGATATTACTTCAGCTGAAGCCGATGCAAATGCAGAAGCTAAAGCCAAGGCAAACGCTGAAGAAGAAGCTACTGACGACCCTGTTGAGGTGGTGGACGAGGCCGTTGAAAAAGTAGCCGAGATCGCAAAAGAAGAAAGCGAAGTCCCGTTAGAAGCAGGAACTGAAAGTTCCGAAGATTCAAATGGGGAAGAAAAACCAGCCGACGCAGCGGAACCTGCCCGCGCCGAAAAGGCAGGCGAGGAAACTCCAAAAGAGGAAGACAAATAGCAATCTCCAAAAAACTATAAAATAAAACCCACTCAGTCGAGTGGGTTTTATTTTTAGTTCAAGTGTATTAGAGATTATTGACTGTTGTAACGTTCAATACATTCCTTAATTACCTCAATTGCAGCCGCAGTATCTCCATACCCAAGAACTTTAGTAGTTCCTCGTTTTCGAAGGTCTTTATACGTACTGAAATGGTACTCAATCTTGTCTTTCCATACCTGACCAAGATCATCGAGAGTCTTGATTCGGTCTCCATTATCATAATCAGTTGCTGGTACACAAATAACTTTATGATCCTTCTCTCCTCCGTCTTCAAAGTTAAGTACCCCAAGTATCTTTGCCTCAACCACCACTCCTGTCGGAATTGGCTCTGAGGTAACTAGTAGTGTATCGAGCTCATCACCATCCTCATCAAGTGTTGCAGGTATAAAACCGTAATTGGAAGGTTTCGCAAAAATTGCAGGCTCAACTCTGTCGAGCTCAAATGTACCTTTGTCTCTGTTATATTCAATTTTCAGTATGGATTTCTCTGAAATTTCGACAACTGTATTGATTTTAAAGTTACCGAGGTCACCAGGAGTATATAATTTATTGTAATCAGTCATATGTATGTCGAGATTATAGCATTTCCTATTGATACGCAAGTCGCGTTCACCATTAACACCCTCCGCTCGCCTCACATTTAGTTAATGGTACTATTTTAGGTAAGAAATGGCGAAATATATCGTCTGTTTCTATACGTTACTAGTTTTATTATTAACCTTTAAAAGAAAAGACTATGACACATACAAGAAAGATAGCGATGGCTTTTGTAGCCACGATGATGTTTGTGCTCGCATTCATCACACTGGGTACCCAAAGTGCAGCAGCTCAGCAAGCTTTTGATGTACCTTCCGCAAGAGACGACCGAGGGGGTGATCGCCCTGCTCGAATTGCGCCTATACGAGAGTTAAATCAGCGCGCCAAAGATGCACGCCAAGAAGTACGTGGTGACATACGCGATGCACGTGAAAATCGCGATGAATTTCGTTACGACGTACGAGAGAAGCGTGATGAATTTCGTAATCGTGCTGTGGAGACACGAAGCGACTTCCGTGAAGAGGCTCAAGGAGAGCGCGGTGAAATCAGAGACGATGCTAAAATTCGTCGAGATGAAATCAAGGCTGAACTTGATGCAGCAGACACTCCTGAAGCCCGAAAAGAAATTCTCAAAGCGGCTCGAAAAGAACGAGATGAAATGCGCAAGGATGCATTAGAAAAAAGGGAAGAATTTCGTGGACGTGCTAAAGACTTACGATCTGACCTCAAAGAACATCGTAAAGAATTTCGCTCGGAAATCAAAACCGAGGTAGGCCAACGAATTAAAGCTCACTTGGAAGGAATTCTAAACCGTGTATCCAATGCTCTTGAGAAGTTTACGGACATCTTAGACCGCGTAAACAACAAGCTTGCCGAACTTGAAGCAAACGGAGTAGACACTACTGATGCAACTCGTGCTGCAGCCATTGCTGAGCAAGCTATTCAAGACGCTTCGAGCACTTTAGCAGACGCTCGCACAGTATTTGAAAGGGCTTTAGCATCAGATAACCCTCGCGAGTTCATTGATGAAATGAAAGCTGCAGTTCGTACAGCAACCGAGGCCGTAAAAGATGCGCACAAAGCACTCAAAGACGCTCTTAAAGAATTAAGAGAACTTATTCGCTCAAATAACGATGCAGACAACGATGGGGATTCTCTCCCTAACGACGGTGCGTAGTATATTTGTTAATCTAGTAACGTATGGAAGAACTAAATGGAAATAACAACAACGTGGCTCCTAATATGAATCCAGGAACTCCTGATTTACAGAAGCCAGCACAAGTGCAACAAGAAGTACCTAGTACCATGTCACCACAAACACCTAACCAAAACCAAGAAGCTGCTCCTGCACCAAAATCAGGTGGCAAGGGTCCAATGGTAGGTATAGTAGTTATTATTATTCTACTTATATTTGGTGGCTTGTACTTCTGGGGAGCATCCCTCAACAGTGCCCAACTAAACGAAGACACCATCTTCGATGAAGCAGCAAATAATGACATCGCAGCTCCAAGTGATGAGCCTGCACAAATTGAAAGTGATTTAGATGCATTCAACACCGACGATTTTGAGGCTCAGCTCGATGCTGACCTAGAAGCGCTTGAAGCAGAACTCTAGCAGAACACTCACAATCGGCGAAATTACTTGTCGAACTTCGTAAAGTTTCAATCGCAGTATTACTCATACAGCTCAATCGACTTTACTTGTTTTCCTCTAATTTCATCCAATTGAGAAAGTTCTGCAGGTATACACATGTGTACGAAAAGTGAATAAATAAACCCCTCGATTAACCGAGGGGTTTATTTTTTACCATCTGTTGGTGAAGCTTTTTCGCATTACCATACTTCAGCAACCCAACGTACGATTGAATAACTGCTTCATCTTCCGTTTCTTCAACACACTTCAACATCCTGCGTTTTGTAACTGTTCGTAGCACTCTGTGGTTTGCAAAATGCACCCAACCCAAGAAATCGATACCCGAAGCAAAAGTTTCAAGTGATACTTTTCGCGGATGTAGATGTAGCTTTAGTTCATCTTCTAAGAATACTTCGATGCATCGCAGTATTCTTTTGATTTGGGCTTTGTTGTGCGAAAGAAATACAAAGTCGTCAGCATAGCGAACGTACTGTTTCGCTGTGAGTGTGTGTTTTACGAATTGGTCAAACTCATTCATGTATATATTGACGAGTAATTGCGAAGTAAGGTTGCCAAGCGGAAGTCCCTTATCAGAAATACCGGAATTGAAACTATCGACCACTTGTTTGAGAAGCCACATTGTATTTTCGTCTGGTATATATTTTTCAAGAATCTTTGTGAGTATTTGCTGATCGACAGACGCAAAAAACTTCTTGATGTCGCATTTCAATACCCAGCATGTCCGTGTGTGATTCTTGGATACTTTGTATGCAAATGAACGAAATCTGTCTATCGCCCTGTGTGTTCCTTTTTCTTTTCTGCACGAATATGAATCTGCTATGAACGTTTTATCAAAGAACGGATACAGTTGTCTATACAATGCATGGTGGAGAAGTCGGTCACGTATCGATGCTTTGTGAATGTTTCGTGGTTTGGGGTCGGAAATATTAAATGCTTCATAAGGGCCGTGAGTGTAGGTTTTGTGTTTAAGGTCGTGGTGGAGTGTAAGAATATTGTCCATGAGACTCAACTGAAACTCTTGTACATCTGCACGTGTACGCTTTCCGCGCACAAACTCTTTCCATGCATCAAGCAAATTCCCAACTGAAATGATATTATCGTAGGCATGAGGAAATTGCATTCGCGACATTCCCTAAATCGTACCCCCCCCTCGGGGATTTTGCCAGTTCTTGAACGAGTAAAAAGTACGTATTTACAATGGGTAGCATTTCATCAAACTCTTCCAAAAATTCACCGCTACACACTTGGTGCACGAATCGACACTTTGTTTGTTGAAATAATTGAGGCAGCAGCAGTCGCAGCTTTTCTATCACCTCAAGAAAAACTGCCGTGGGTGCGTCTTGCAATACGCAAACTCGATGCTCTTAAAATATTACTGATGGTTCTCTGGGAAACGAAATCTCTGGGCAACAAAAAATATATCATGCTCTCGAAAAACTTAGATGAAATCGGAAGAATGTTCGGCGGATGGTTTGGGCAACTTACAAAACAAAACTCTCCCAGAAAATAGGGAGAGAAAGAAAAGAGTTGCGGACGCCACCGAACCACCAGTTGTCATTCCAATCGTTGTCGTTGCGGTTCACGCTCACTTTACGCTCGTCGTTCCAACGATTGAAGGCAACGCCGATAATGTATAAAGTACCATCCGTTCCACCACCCCTCGAGTGCTCTTGAAGTTGTATTTTATGCAGCATCTTAAATGCTCCAGTACTTTACACCAAGTATCTTCATTTTTTGAAGTTTCTGCATACCCACCCTGCTTGCAATCGTAATCGCAGACATTCTCGGTATATGGATACTTAGCTTCGGTGGCATACAACCGTAATCGTATACATATTCACCTATTGCCGATGTAGATTATATCAAAACGTAAAAGAAAATCGCCGTCTTGTCTTGAAAGACAAAACGGCGAAAAAAGGTCAAAGGTTCTAAGTACAAGAGCCTAGTGACCAAGCGCTAAGGACTGAGGCTTGCGGACGCCACCGAACCACCAGTCGACATTCCAATCGCGGCCGTAGCGGTACACGTCCACTCTACGCCCGTCGCGCCAACGACGGAAGGCAACGTAACACCACTTGTCTTTTTTATCCTTCCAGTGATTACCATTGGGGTGTTTGTCGGCAAATTCGGGAAAGATTTCGTTGATTTTTGTCTGGAAGAACGGACTAATCATAGACTCGCCATACTCGACCATCTTTTTATCCACATCAACATCACTGAAGTGGCAACCATAATTACGAAAAATTACCTCTACGAGGCCGACGAGTTTCTCACCTCTCGGCATTTCGGACACAACTTCGGAATCGGTGTATTGAGTCCGACCAGTAGAATCAATGGCTGCCTGGTTCGTTTGCTCCCAGTCGATTTTGCCACAGTCAATCAAAGCTGAAATTGTCTCATTGTCGTTTTTGACAACTCTGTGGGAGCCGTTTTGCCACAAAATTTGCGGCATGAGACCCTTCAAAAAGTCATCGACTCTGCCGTCTTTTTGGGCATCTTCAAATGCGGAACAGTGCACACCTTTGTCCCTTCCCAATTTTGCAAATCCCAGTCCTTGGTTATTCGTCATGAGCTTAATTTTAGCCATGAAAACCTCCATAGTTTAAGTTCCGTACACTCTCGTTAAAATTATACGAGTTTGTATGGCACTCATTGTGCTTATCGGCTCTCCATTATTGGAGTTCACCACAGCTCAAATTGTAGTGATTAATCGCTACAATTTGAGCTGTGGTGAACCTGAACGTTGTATGTAAATGAGCTTGAGTTAAAAACATTACCATGACTTCCGGCTCTCGTCAACTTTTTAATCGAATTTTCAAAATTGTGCTACTTAAATCAGAGATTTTATTTTGCATATATACGTTGTAACTGATACACTCGGGCGCATGAAAGACACACAGTACTCGGATGTAAAAACTAAAAAACTTGATGGTTCGGAATACGAAATTTCTGCGACTATTTCCGCTGAGTTACTCACGTATTATCGTAAAAAAGCCATTAAAAATCTTGGGAGCGACGTTGAAGTCCCAGGTTTCCGAAAGGGGCACGTGCCCGAAGATATGCTTATCGGTCACATTGGGGAAAGTAAGGTAATGGAACGTGCGGCGAACATGGCACTTGCCGAAGTGTATCCTAAGATAATTACTGAAGTGAAAATTGATGCTATTGGAGCGCCTAAAATACAGCTCACGAAACTTGCTGACGGCAACCCATTAGAGTTCACTGCGACCACCGCAGTAATGCCTGAGATTAAACTCGCAGATTACTCAAAGATTGCCAAAAAGATTTTTAGCAAGGAGGAAACATTTGAAGTAAAAGATGAGGAACTCAAAGAAACTCTCACACACATTCGAAGGCAACGCTCTCAAGCAGAAAGTTATGAACAACAACAGAAAGATGGTGTTGAACATCCTACCGTTCCTGAAATAAAAAACGAAGATGTGCCCGAACTAACTGACGAATTCGTGCAAACTCTTGGAGATTTCAAGACCGTAAAAGATTTTGAGGCAAAAGTACGAGAAAATATTTTAGAAGAGAGGAAATTACGCGATATAGAAAAGAAGCGCATCGAAACGGTAGAAAAAATCATTGCTGATTCGAAAATTGAACTCCCCAACCTACTTATCGACCAAGAAATTGCTCGCATTCAGACACAACTCGAAGCCGATATTGCTAAAACTGGTACTAAACTTGAAGATTATCTAAAGAATGTCGACAAAACTATTGAAGAACTTCATATCGACTGGAAGCCAGAAGCAGAAAAGCGAGGAAAGCTTCAGTTAATCTTAAACACTATTTCAAAAGAACAGAACATTACTCCCGTTGAAGAAGAAGTACAAAAAGAAATAGACCACGTAAAAGAACACTACCCTGACGCAGATGAGGAAAACATTCGTGTGTATGTAGAAAGCACTAAACGAAACGAAATGGTATTTAAATTTTTGGAAAACGTTGGGGAATAATATTAAATTCGTTTGAATCTTGGCACAGCCGTGCTATATTTTGCGCATATGAACGACCAACTCAACAGTGGAAATAAATCTCCAATGGCACAACTTGTACCAATGGTAGTAGAAAAGGGCCCAATGGGCGAACGAGCGTACGATATTTACTCCCGCCTATTGAAAGACCGTATTGTATTTCTTGGTGGACCTATTTACGACGAAGTTGCCAACTTGGTGATCGCACAATTACTTTTCTTGCAATCCGAAGATCCAAAAGCGGATATTTCACTTTACATTAACTCCCCCGGCGGTTCGGTGACTGCAACACTTGCAATGATAGACACTATGAATCATATAAAACCTGACGTTTCTACAGTGTGTGTGGGAATGGCAGCATCAGGTGGTGCATGGTTACTCTCTGCAGGCAAAAAAGGCAAACGTTTTGCGCTCGAGAACGCAGAGATTATGATTCATCAACCACTTGGTGGTGCCCAAGGACAAGCAAGCGATATCGTAATTACAGCGGAGAACATCGTACGAACAAAAAAACGTCTTATCGATATGATGGCTAAAAATACCGGGCAAAAAAAGGAAGAAATTGAAAATGATGTTGACCGTGATTACTTCATGTCAGCAGCGGAAGCAAAAAAATACGGCCTCATAGATAAAGTTTTAAACTAGGTTATAGGGATTAGGTTTTAGAGATTAGGGAAAACTGAGAAATGAAAACTAGCGATTAATCGCTAGTTTTGTAGTTTTAGTATTACTGCCAAGTTGTATTCTTCTAAAAAGCATGATATTTTCATATGAAGTTATCATAATATACTTAAAATCATGACTACCCTATCGACACCAATCGACAAGACTCTTGAGCGCTTTGTTGACGAAATGATTTCATCGAAAAAAGCAGAAAATAAAACTCAGGTTGTTCGTCGAGCACTGTATCAAATGCGTGAAGACGAGGCGCTTAAAGATTTAATAGAGGCACGTGCGGATGTTGCACAAGGCAAGGTATATAAAGGTAACCTGCGCAAACTCTCGGATGCATTATGATAGAAGTTGGTTATTCCAAAAAATTCTTAAAAATGTTTAAGGTTCTTGACGCAGATTTACAAGACCGAGTTGAGGAAAAAATTGAACAATTTAGAAATCGAAAAAATCATAAAGTACTCAAGGTACACAAACTAGCGGGAAACTTAAAAGATTTGTATGCATTCTCGATTGACAGAAAAAATAGAATAATATTCGAATACACCGGCTCTAAAAATGAAGTGGCGTTCCTAATAATAGGTGGCCACGATATTTATTGAATTTAGACTCCTAATAAGTATCTAAATCACAAAAACTAGCGATTAATCGCTAGTTTTTGTGATTTCCTGACCTAAATATGAAGAACTAAACACCGGCCCTTCTGAAGGGCCATTTTTGCATATTGACAAATTTCTGGTATTATCTCGTTATTGTTTAATCAATTAATTTTTCCGTCTTTCTGACACGATTTAACTTTTTGTACTGTAACTGTAAAAACTTACCGAAACGACAACATTTTTAGCTAGGTGACACCATAAAGATAATATACGTGTAGAAAAACGGGCATTAAAAACTTATGTCCATTAAAGTAATACTCATGCTGCTATTGCTCGCAGCCGCATTCGGTACAGGTTTCGGATATTTCCTACGTTGGATTGTATCTATGGGTAAACGTGGCTCAATGGAGCTACAAATCAAGCAAATGACGCTTGAGGCCAAAGAAGACGCAAAACGAATCACGGGAGATGCGGAAAAGAAATCCGAGAAGATAATAGAAGAACGAACAAAAGAAGTCAAAGAACGCGAAGGTGACCTCAAAAAAACCGAAGAGCGTCTCGTCCGCAAAGAAGATCTGCTGGATAAACGCCAAGGGGATCTTGATGAAGATAACGAAGAAATAAAAGAAAAGGCCGAACGAATTAAAGAAATTCGAGAGGAAGCAGAAAGTACTTTAAAAGAGCGAGGTGCAGAACTCCAAAAAGTAGCGGGCCTTACAAGCGAAGAGGCTAAAACGGAGCTCCTCTCTCAAGTTGAGCAAGAATTTGAGGAAGATTTAAGTGTACGCATCAGAAAACTTGAGCGTGACGGAGTTGACAGATTTGAACGCAAGGCTCAGAATATTTTAACCACTGCTATTCATCGAGTTGGTAATAGTATGCAAGCAGATGCGATTTCTACTACTGTAGCACTGCCCAATGACGAGATTAAAGGAAAAATAATTGGAAAGGAAGGGCGAAATATTCGTGCATTTGAAAATGCCTCTGGAGTTGACGTTATCGTCGACGACACACCGGGAGCTATCACCATTTCCTCATTCGATCCTGTCCGACGACAAGTTGCACGGGTAGCTCTTGAAAACCTCATTATCGATGGGCGTATTCAACCTGCAAAAATTGAGGAAACTGTTGAAAAAGCACGAGAAGAAATAAATGTAATCATAAAAAAGAAAGGTGAAGAGGCCGCATTTGAAGCTGGAGTTCATAATCTTGATCCAAAACTACTTATCGTCCTTGGTAGACTGCACTTCAGAACTAGTTATGGGCAAAATGTACTCTATCACTCCATTGAAATGGCTCATCTGTCTGCAATTATTGCTGAAGAGCTAGGAGCTAACGTTAAAGTTGCTCGAGCTGGAGCCCTTCTACACGACATAGGTAAGGCAGTTGATCATGAAGTCACTGGTACACACGTCGAAATTGGGCGACGAATTCTTGCTAAATTCAACGTTGATCCTGAGGTCATTAAAGCAATGGAGGCACATCACGAAGAATACCCATACAGCAATCCAGAGAGCTACATCGTACAAGTTGCTGACGCTATCTCGGGAGGAAGACCAGGAGCTCGTCGTGATTCCGTTGAGAATTACATTAAGCGTCTAGAAGATATCGAGGCTATCGCTAATGGCTTCCCTGGAATCGAGAAAAGTTATGCTATTGCCGCAGGCCGTGAAGTTCGAGTATTTGTAAAACCAGAAGAAGTAACCGATCTTGAAGCTCGTAAGCTTGCCCGAGATATCGCTCTCCAAATTGAGAACGAACTTAATTACCCAGGAGAAGTTAAAGTTAACGTTATACGAGAAAGTCGCTCTATTGAGTTTGCTCGCTAAGCACAACTTTGCTGGAAAATTTAAGTGTTCTGTATCAAAATTTTGAAAGTTTTTAAGGAACTCCTTGAACTAATATAAGAATGCGTGTGGTTATAACGTGTAAAAATCTATCTCATGAGCATTTGATGTACCAAACTACGCAACAGTGCCAGCTATTGCACAAAATACGGCGCTGTATATAATGTTCTCAGACTTTATTTATTAAATAAACATATATACTATGAATAAAGCAGCAATCGCAGATAAAGTACATGACGTACTTGGTAGCACAAAGGCAGACGCAGAACGCGCTGTTGAAGCAATGATTGACGCAATCGTTGGTGGTCTTACAAGCGGTGAAGAAGTATCAATCGCAGGATTGGGAATCTTCGAAGCTAAGATGCGAGCAGCTCGCACAGGACGTAATCCACGAACTGGTGAAGCTATTCAAATTAAAGCCATGCGCGTACCTAAGTTTCGCGCGGCTAAGGCTCTCAAGGATGCAGTAAAGGGAGTTTAGTCCAGTTAGACTGAATTTCTTTGTCGAGATTCATAAAGTGTCAATCGCAGTATTACTCATACAGCTCAATCCACTTTACTTTTTCTCCTAGAACTTCAGCCAAACTTGAACAAAACTAAGACGATACAAAAGCCCCGCTTTAGCGGGGCTTTTGTTATACATACAGCAAGTTACTGCGCTTCTACAATAATAGATTTATGTCTTGTTACTTCTAGAAATTTACGAAAATTATCCTGTGTGAAGACAAGCGTAGCAGTATTTGTATTCGGATGCGCATTTACCAGCTCTGCATCCCATAGTTCTTTATCTATCAATACTTGAACCCTGTGCTGAGTATCGTGAATAAGACCAAGAACAGACACTGAGCCCGGAGTAACACCTAAATGTTCCATAAGCTCTTCTGGGGTACCAAATTGAGGCTTACTCTCCCCTATTTGGTCTTTAACGCTTTTCAGGTCTGCACGTTTATGGCTCGCGATAACGTATAAGAAGTATTGTGATGCATTTTTATTTTTCAGAAAAAGATTTTTTGTGTGTGCCCCTTTAATGCAAGTTTTAATTTCATCTGCCTCCTCAACAGTGAACACTGGTTCGTGTTCGTATTTTTCGTACTCGATGTTGTTTGTATCGAGGATTTGGTAGATGTTTTGAATCATAAATAAGATTTATACCATATTCGTACAGAAATTAAATGGGTATTTTAATAGGTATTAAAATACCCATTTAATTTCTAATTGTAGGAAGAGGGAGAACCGCCTTCAATCGCTAAATACGTTGTTTGTATCGTGTGGAACAATACTGAAACCTGTTTTGCTTGTCAGGAAAGAGAACTATAGTAAGAATCTATTTCCTTAAAGTTTCGTAATATTACCAACTTTTCCTTGTGCTGCTTCGATAACTTTTTTATTTTGTCATCCTCGCCTTTCTTCCAGCGTTTAATGATGGTTTTAATAAATAGTAAGTCTTGTACTTTGGTAACTTCATGATGCCTGTCCTTTCCTTTGACTACTCGAACAATATGGCTAAGTATTCTCATCAAAAGTGTTCGTTTTATGAGAACAACGGTGTCCGCCTGTGCGGCAATAAACAGTTGAATCTCTGAATACGTACCCTCTATTACCCAGCTTTGATTTTTTGAAAGAAACTCTTCCAGCTCAATACGGATTTTTGTTGAAACTATTTCCTTTTTTTCTGAGTCACAGCTGTTGAGATACTTATGACCACCGTGCTTAAACCACACTCTATCAATTTCAATTCTAGGAATGTCAAATCCATCGCTAATCTTTCTGGCTAACATGCTTTTGCCACCCCCACTTGAACCAATTATAGTTATTTTCATCTTATTAACCTGAGTATAACAAATAATCAAACCTTCTCCGTTTTTATATGCATAACTACAATTCACTGTGTGGGATAGTGGAATCGACTACCTTTACTAAGTATCATTTGCGCCTTTAGAACGCTAGATCCCGAATGTTTTTGTATGAGGACATGCAATACCTGTTCGACTTACTCTATTGATCTATGAGTTTTCGCAGCAATTCATTGGTATCTATTTTGTCAGAATTGTCTTGAATGAAACTAAACATAGATAATACGAGTTTCTGAATTTCCGAATTGCGCACCTCTACAATAATTTCTTCGTTCATAGCAATTAAATAAAGCGCCTCTTTAA
>JAESTJ010000010.1 GCA_016763615.1 Minisyncoccota bacterium
ATCTGTTCCTCAAAATCATCGGTGTCTATTTCTTCTTTGTATGCACTATCCATTTCTTCAACAAATTGGGAGGGGAGTCGCTCCTTGCCACTTTCTGAAGTACGTGAATAACTTACAAAAACACCTTGACGTGCCCGCGTGAGGGCAACATAGAATAGCCGTCGTTCATCTGCATTATCTTGCTCTCCTGCAGCCCCTTCAAGTGGAAGCGAGAAAGCTGACATACTACGTTTATTCCCCCAGTGGGTGTCCCACGCTCCCACAAGATACACATAATCGAATTCCAACCCTTTAGAGCGGTGTCCTGTCATAAGTCGCACTCCACGGCGCGAACTATCGACTCCTCCTGCTTTACTAATTCGTATATGGTATTCATCAAGTAAATCCAAATGGTGAATGAGGTCTCGTAGAGTGTATTCTCTATTGCCTGCGGCGAGCTGTTCTACATCGCGCGCAAGCCCACTTAATTTTTCCAGCATCTCTACACTACGAGTTGAATTCAAAATGAGTGTGAGAAACCCCGATTCATCGAGAACAGTATTAAATACGTCAATGACAGAATCATTGTGTCCAGCTTGGGCCCACTTAGAAAGCCTCTTTGCAAACACAGAAATAAGCTTTGGATCACTAACGCCAATTTTCTTTAATACTTTTTCATCGTAAATACAGTCATATAAAGGAATCCTATTTTTTGCTCTGTGCTTAAGTATTTTAAATACATCAAGAGGTGGAAAACCTAAAAAACGTGAATGCAGCGCTCGAGCCAATATTTCTTCATTTCCAAAATCGGCAACTGTTCGAAGCAATAAAATAAACTGAGCAATAGCAGGGTCGTCTAACACGTTGCGATTCGACTCTACTGTGTAGGGTACGCGTTCGCGCTCAAGAGCACGGGCAATGTATGCCGCGTCTGCATTAGTACGGTACAGCACTGCAATTTCGTGCGGCTCAATTCCCTCGCCAATTTGTTTTTCAATATCTCTCGCTATCCAAAGTGCTTCCATATTGTCAGTCGAAAATGTTCGTAATTCTACTGCGTCATTTTCAATAGCTGCACGAGACTCTAATTTTTCGCGCTTAATTCCCTCACCGGTTGATGTAATGACGCTGTGAGCTGAATCTAATATTTTTTGCCCTGAGCGATACGAATGCTTAAGCTCAACCACAAGTGCTTTAGGGTACTTTTTTTTAAAATACAGAAAGTTTTCCAGTGATGCTCCTTGGAACCGAAAAATTGCCTGCTTCTCATCCCCTACAATAAATAGGTTTGGGTCATCATGAAAATCAACAAGTAATTCAAGTAGTCTATTTTGTGCCGTGTTAGCGTCTTGGTGCTCGTCGGCGAGTACATAGTGGTATTCCTCTTGTAGGCGTTGCAACACATCGCGATTTTCATCCAGTCTACCGACAACCACACCGATCATATCTTCATAATCGTACAGCTTTCTTTCTTGCATGACTTTTTCGTAACCTTCATACAATTCTATAAGTTCTTTATTTTTCTCAATGCGTTTTAGTGTTTTTTGATGCTCTGTTTTCATTTTGCCTTTATAGGCGCCTTTTTCATTATATAAATCGTCACGTGCTAAAAACTCATCTTCACTTTTCTGAACCAATTCTTTAAATGTTACTGGGTCGATATATTCACGCTTTAGTTCACTAATAGCGGAAATGCTTTTCATTACATAGGCAAAGTTGTCATAAAATGGACGTAGTTCCTTTAAATTTTCTCGCTCAGAGATGAGCTCACGCATGAGCAACACCTTATCAATATCAGTAATAGCATCAGAACTAATCAAGCGAGGGAAGTCTTCGGGGAAACGCTGAATGGTTGTATTACAAAATCCATGGAATGTATAAATTCCCACACGGTACCCATCGGGACCTATCATTGAAACCAACCGCTTGCGCATCGCTGCTACTCCCGCCTCAGTAAAAGTAAGTGCAAGAATAGCCGATGGGTCAGTATCTGTTTGCTTAAGTATGTTTGCTATGCGCAGTGTAAGAATTTGCGTCTTGCCAGTACCAGGGCCAGCAACAACCATCACAGGCCCCTCTATCGTGTCCACTGCACTCTTTTGCTCTGCATTGAGCATTGCGTAGCGTGTATTAAATTCTGGGGTTGTACGAACTTGTGTCATTCTTAACAGTATACCCAGCACTAACTTTACTGTCGAACTTTAGTTCATGTGCCCATAGGGCACAACAATAAAGTTAGTGCCGGGTATACCCTAGGCATTCATGACAGCATTAGAAATGGCCTCAACGATACCTTCATCGAACGGTTCGGGAATCACCTTGTCTGCAGTTGGATTTTCTACGATAGCTGCGAGTGCTTCCGCAGCACGAATTTTCATGTCGTCAGTAATCTCTGAAACTCCAGCATCAATTGCGCCTTTAAATATTCCTGGGAATACGAGAGAATTATTTATCTGATTTGGTTGGTCACTGCGACCAGTCGCAGCAATTGCTGCTCCAGCTTCTCGTGCGATATCAGGATCAATTTCTGGAACAGGGTTCGCAAGAGCAAAAATAATTGGCTCGTTATTCATTGTTTTAACCATCTCTTTGGTAAGAATATTTGGCGCTGAAACTCCGATAAATACATCTTTGCCTACAACTGCCTCTGTGAGCCCTCCACAAATTTCGCTTATCGCGCAACATTCAAGTATTTTTTCTTGTGCCACATTTAAATCGGTACGACACCTCGATACGATTCCATCTTGATCAACAATAGTGACTCGTGGAAATCCAGCCTTTTGCAAAATTGAAACTATCGCGATTCCCGCAGCTCCTGAACCAGTAACTACTATTTTTATCTCTTCTTTGCTGCGTCCTGTGGCCTTCAGCGAGTTAATGAGTCCTGCCAATACCACAATAGCCGTACCATGCTGGTCATCGTGAAAAACCGGTATGTCGAGGGTAGCTCGTAAACGCGCTTCTATTTCAAAACATCTCGGCGCAGAAATATCCTCAAGGTAAATACCGCCAAAGGTTGGTGCAATACGTACGATAGTATCTACAATTTCATCTACGTCTTGTGTCGCAAGCGCAATGGGGAAAGCGTCAACATCGGCAAGTGTTTTGGATAGAACACACTTACCTTCCATTACAGGGAGCGCCGCCTCTGGTCCAATGTTACCCAAACCAAGTACTGCCGAGCCATCAGTAATAAC
>JAESTJ010000011.1 GCA_016763615.1 Minisyncoccota bacterium
TGGAGAGAACATTAATTTCACAACTTTCAGAAAAGAAAGGAGAAAAAGTACACATAGACGGCTGGGTGGAAGTACGACGTGACCATGGAAAGCTTATGTTTTTGGTGTTGCGCGACCGAAGCGGTACTGTGCAGGCGGTGGTGAAAGATGGAATCGATGCTTTTAAGGATGCACAAGAACTACATCAACAGTGGGTAGTGAGTATCCAAGGAACAGTCAATGAACGCCCAGAGAAAATGGTGAAGGATGAACAAAATGGCGACATTGAACTTTTAATAGAAGAGATAAGCATCATCTCTCCTGCAGAAGAGCTTCCTTTCGATATGGACGCTGATCTTAATTTGGATACATACTTAGACAATATGCCTTTAACCTTGCGGGCTCAAAAAAGACGTGACATTTTTACAGTTCAGGCAACAATCACAAAAGCATTTCGTGAATACCTTGACCAAAACGACTTTACTGAGTATCAAGCTCCAGCACTTGTTGGCGGAGATGCAGAAGGAGGCTCTGCAGCATTTAAAGTTGGCTACTATAAAGACAAAGACGCATACCTTGCAACCAGCCCACAGCTCTATAAACAGATAATGGTTGGTGTTTTCGAGCGAGTATTTAGCATCAGCAAAGTGTTCCGTGCGGAAGATCACGCAACTACTCGACACCTTTCAGAATATACTTCACTCGACTTTGAAATGGGATTCATTGAAGATCACGAGGATGTAATGGAAATGACACAAGAAGTGCACACATTTATTGCAAACACCGTCGCTGAAAAACGTCCAGATATACTTGCACGTCTTGGAGTTGAACCGGCACTGACTCCTAAAAAATTCCCCGTGGTGACTCTCACAGAAGCTCAAGAAATAATTGAAAAAGAATTTGGTGGCAAAGCCGTAGGCGAGAGTGACCTAGAACCTGAACACGAACGACAGCTCTGCGAATGGGCACGCAAAGAGCACCAATCTGATTACATATTTGTAACTCATTATCCGGTTTCAAAACGTCCATTTTATACAATGGAGGACGAAGAAAATCCTGGAACAACAAAAAGCTTTGACCTTCTATTTCGTGGACTAGAAATTACTACCGGAGGACAACGAGTGCACGAGTACGATGTTATGGTTAAAAAAATAAAGGCGAAGGGGATGGATCCCGAATTATTCAGTTTTTACTTGCAAGCATTTAAGTACGGTATGCCTCCTCATGGAGGAACTGGAAATGGGTTAGAACGTATAACAGAACTCATGCTTGGTCTTAAAAACGTTCGCGAGGCGACACTATTTCCTCGAGACATGAATCGAATAGACACACTGCTTTCCGTAAATAATGATACTGATGAAGATGAGAAATAAAAAAAACCATGCGTACCTTTCCAAAAAACAAATAAAGCATTTGACTATACATATCGGCCAAAACACCTAAATCAGTAAAACGCCCAGCGTTTTACTGATTTAGGTGTTCTGTGGCTCATAAAACTGTATAAAATTAATCTTATACAGCGCTTCTACGTCAAAATATCACCACTCAAGGTATAATGCAGTATAATGTCGAAATCTGTATTCACACTGGAAATGCAAGGATTTAGAGGGCCCCTAGAGCTTCTTCTCGACCTAATAGAGCAGCGAAAACTTCAAGTAAATGACGTCTCTCTTGCTGGAGTTTCTGACGATTATATTCAATATATTGAAAACAAAGAGCGAGTTCCTCTTTCTGAAACAGCTCAGTTTGTAGTGGTTGCCGCAACGCTGCTTCTTATTAAATCTCGTTCTTTATTGCCAACATTAGAACTCACCAATGATGAGGAGGAAGACATACGAGATCTTGAAACTAGGTTAAAGTTGTACGGCCACGCCCGCCATGCCGCCAAGTTACTTAAAAAACAATGGGGAAGGCGCTCATTCTTGCCTAAAAACTTACCAACTGAGCAAGTTGTTTTTTTGCCTGCTGCTGATGTAACACCCACAAATTTATCGAGCACGCTAAAGAATCTTATCGAGGCACTTCCTGTTTTCACAAGGATTCCAACGGCTTGCATTGGCAAAGAAATAAAACTAGAAGATGTAATTGAATCGCTCACTACTCGCATGCGTACTGCATTCACCGACTCGTTCTCCCGCCTTACTTCTGGTGTCGGAAGAATTGAAACTATAGTGAATTTCTTAGCATTACTAGAGTTGGTTAAGCGCGGTACGCTCGATGCCACCCAAGGAGAAAATTTCAGAGATATCACCATACAACAGGAAGCAGTAGACACACCGGTATATGGAAAATAGGGCACAAAAAATGCAGGCTATTCTCTACGCGCATGGGGGAGAGATGAAGAAGAGTACTATTGCTTCATTTCTTGGGGTAGATCTAACTGAAATCAATGTCTATGCTAAAGAACTTATACAGCTCCTTGATGGACAAGGTTTAGAGCTCCTTGAGACTACAACAACACTTTCTATGCGTTCGTCCTCAGAATACGCCGAATTTGTGAGTAAATTGCAGAAGAGTAACAACGAGAAAGATATTGGAACTGCAGGACTTGAAGTACTGGCGATTGTCCTTTATAAAGAAGAGGGGGCAGGACGTGCTTCCATCGACTATATACGGGGAGTCAATTCAAGTGGTACACTACGGCAGTTGGTACTCCGAGGACTTTTAGAGCGCATACGCAACACTCAAGATGCGCGTGCATGGATATACACTGTCACTCCAGAACTACTCAGCCACCTCAACATATCTTCTGCTGACCAATTGCCAGAATATGAGACTCTGACGAAAATCCTAAATAAAGAGGAGGAGCCACAATTTCAAAATGAATAAATCAAACAATTTTTTAAGGTATGTCGCCGTAATTTCACTTTTTGGTGTAATTGGATTTGTTTTTGGGGCAATCAATACATCTCCGACTTTGGCAAACACTGCTTCACAACCAGCGAGCGTTTCAAGCACTCTAAAGACAAATCTATATGATTTTAGTGATGTAACTCTAACTGGAAAAGCAGCATACGTTTTTGATATTGCAAATAACGAAAGTATTTTTGGGAAAAACCAGGAATCGCAACTTCCCCTGGCCTCTATAACGAAAGTGGGAGTTGCGCTACTAGCATACGAACACCTGAATTCCACTGACCAAGTAACTATTTCTGCGAAAGCTATTGCCACTGAAGGTGAATCAGGATTTATCGTAGGGGAACGATGGGACGTGCAAAACCTTACAGACTTTACACTTATGACGTCATCAAATGATGGAGCAGTTGCCCTTTCAGAGGCAATAGAGCGCTCGGCAGGTACTGATATAGTCTCTCTCTTAAACGCTCAGGCAAAAAAATTGTATTTATCTCAGACATACTTTGTGAATGAAACAGGTCTTGATAGCAGCACGGCATCTAGTGGAACATATGGGTCGGCACAAGATGTGGGAGCTCTTTTTGCCTATGCATACGAAACTTCCTCTGAAATATTTGCAGCAACTGCCGTAAGTGAATATCTATTTGAAAACTTAGACGGAACTGTATATAAAGCTTCGAACACTAATAAGGCCATAGGGGAGTTGCCGGGACTTGTGTTTGGTAAAACTGGCTTCACCGATCTGGCAGGAGGAAATTTAGCAATAGTAGTCGAATCTGAACCTGGACATCCCTTCGTAATTGTAGTTTTGGGATCCTCGGTAGAGGAAAGGTTTGAAGATGCAACTGTATTGGTAAGAACTATCCTTCGTAAACTAACTCAATAATATGGATATCGGGAATATTATTAAAATCATGACTCCCGCTGTCATTGCCTTTGGAGTTGGTATAGCCATAACCCCAGTACTCACTCGCACTTTGTACGCACATCGCGCATGGAAAAAGAAGCCGGGAAAGAAAACCCTCGAGGGTAGTGAAGCTGTTGAATTCAATAAACTGCACAAGGAACGAGAGCGCGAGGTTCCTCGTATGGGCGGCATTGTTATATGGGGTAGCGCTATTATAACTATCTTAGGTACTTGGATTGTATCCTTAGTATTACCTACTGCAGAAACAATAAAAATGGACTTCCTCAGCCGTGCACAAACTTGGATTCCATTATTTGCACTCGGTATTGGAGCCGTCGTTGGTCTTGCGAGTGACGTTTTAGATATCCGTCATAAGGGAGATGGTCTATCTCTTAAAAGCCGGCTAATTGTTGTGGTTACAATGTCGACTTTCATAGGATGGTGGTTCTATCAAAAACTCGATATAACTAGCGTAGGAATTCCAT
Source organism: Minisyncoccota bacterium (assembly GCA_016763615.1). Classification (GTDB taxonomy): domain Bacteria; phylum Patescibacteriota; class Minisyncoccia; order Phycocordibacterales; family UBA2100; genus UBA2100. The sequence goes on from JAESTJ010000011.1 coordinate 4,228, forward strand.
TTGGAGAATCACTTGAAATAGGTTGGTTAATAATTCCTTTCTTTGTAGTGGTGAGCCTTGCTCTCTATGCCAGTGGAGTTATTGACGGAATAGATGGGCTTGCGGGTGGGGTATTTGCCATGATTTTCGCAGCCTACGCTGTAATTGCCCTTACCCAAAATCAGATCGACATTGCTGCATTTTCAGCAATGCTCGTTGGTGCGATACTCGCATTTCTATGGTTTAACGTTCCTCCTGCACGGTTCTTCATGACAGAAACAGGGACTATGGCACTGACGCTGACATTAGCCACTGTCGCCTTTATGACTGACACTCTGGGGGACGGTATCGGCATTGCATTGCTACCTGTCATCGGTTTTCTACTTGTTGCTACAGTCGTAAGTGATATTCTCCAAGTATTTTCAAAACGTATATTCAATAAGAAAATATTTCGTATCGCTCCACTACATCATCACTTTGAGGCAATAGGATGGCCTGGAACGAAAGTTACAATGCGCTATTGGATTCTTGGAGCAGTTTTTGCATTTTTCGGAATCATTTTATCTCTCATAAGCTAAGAACATGCGTGGCGTTGGTAATAAAATCGATAGACCCTTGCTCATAATTACTGGCATGTTGGTGGTGTCAGGATTTTTCTTATTCTCTTCAGCCTCATTAGGTCTGCTTGCTCGTGAGGGTGTTCACTTTTCTTCTCTAGTATTTAGCCAATTAGTATTAGGTATTGGTTTTGGAACGATTTCTTTGTTTCTCATTAGTCGTATCCACTATCGTTTTCTTAAGCAATACTCCCTCTATTTATTTATACTTTCTGCAATTCTGACCTTATTGGTATTTATTCCATTTATTGGATTCTCTTCAGGTGGCGCCACACGTTGGATTTTTCTTGGACCACTTTCTATTCAGCCAGCAGAGATTCTTAAGATAGGAACAATACTTTACCTGGCAACATATCTCTCAAATATGCGTGCTCATTTAGACAAATTTAAAACTGGCATTATAGCCTTTGTTCTCATCCTCGCTGTTCCTGCAGTAATACTTTTACTGCAACCTGACACGAGCACTTTAGTGGTAATTGCTGCTGCTGCTGTTGGTATGTTTTTTGTAGCAGGAGCTCGCTGGAGAGATATCGGTATACTCATTTTGATAGGAATCATCGCCCTTGGATCTCTTATTGCTGTTCGGCCATACGTACTAGACCGTATAACTACTTTTATAAATCCCGCAGCAGATCAACTAGGCTCTGGATACCAAATAAAGCAGTCGCTTATTGCTGTAGGTTCTGGAAAAATAGCAGGGCGAGGCTTTGGCCAAAGTGTCCAAAAATTCGGCTACTTACCTGAACCAACAGGGGACTCAGTTTTTGCCGTTGCCGCTGAAGAATTCGGTTTTTTGGGAGCCGTGGCTATTCTCGCGCTTTTTGTAGCATTAGTAATTCGCTCATTCTGGGTTGCGGTCCGAGCACCTGATTATTTTGGCGGCATTGTGGTTGTTGGTCTTACACTCCTAATTGTTACTCAAGCCCTGATAAATATAGCCTCAATGCTTGGAGTTATACCTCTTACGGGATTGCCACTACCTTTTATAAGCCATGGTGGCACCGCGATGCTTGTTACTCTTGCCAGTATGGGGGTCATCCTTAATGTATCTAAATATGCAAAGTGAGTGTGTGGAAGAAGGTCCTTTAAAACAAAGCTTTCTGCGGTTATACTGGTGACATGAAAATCGTTTTTACGGGAGGGGGAACTGGAGGACACTTCTATCCAATTGTTGCGGTAGCAGAAGAGATTCACAAGATTGTTGAAGACGAAAAGTTACTCGAACCTGAACTCTATTATATTGGTCCAAATGTACTCGATTACGAAGCACTCTCTGAACAAAATATAATTTGGAAGCCAAGTAGCGCTGGGAAGGTGCGACGCTATTTTTCAATACGCAATGCATTTGATTTGATTAAAACTTTTATAGGAGTTATTCAGTCGACCTTTCAACTTTTCTTTTTGTACCCTGATGTAATTTTCAGCAAAGGTGGGGGAGCAAGCTTCCCAACAACATTCGCTGCTCGCTTATTAAATATCCCCGTTATAATCCATGAGTCTGATGCTCATCCTGGACGGGCAAATCTTATCGCTGCAAAATGGGCAAAAGCCATAGCTATTTCATTTCCTGGAGTAACTCAATATTTCAATGGAATCGATAGCACAAAATTTGCCCTTGTCGGTAATCCAATTCGCCGTGTCCTTTTCCGTCCTGCGCGCGAAGGAGCACATACATACTTAAACTTAAAGGAGGAGATTCCAACTATTTTAA
>JAESTJ010000012.1 GCA_016763615.1 Minisyncoccota bacterium
ATACTGTTTTTTAACTTCTGGTGTAAAAAAAACTTCTTTATCTGAACCGTTCTCAAGTATGTCACGCATCAGATCTAAATATTGATATTCTGAGTGTTTCTTTTTTTCCATACTTATTTTTTAGACTTCTTAATTTTCTTTTTCTTGGTGCGATTTTCTGTAGTTAGATTTTTGCCCCAATTATCTCCGTTAAATCTCCCTGTTTCTGAATAACTGTGCTCAGTATCTGACGAAAGTGGAGAAAAAAGTAATTGAGCTATTTCCATACCTGGGCGGAGGATGATGGGTACACTATTCACATTAAACAATTCTAATGTTACGTGTAGATAATGACCTGGGTTAATAATCCCAGCGGTATTGTGTATGACCAAACCTATTCGTGCCAAAGAGCTCTTCCCTGAAAGCTGTATGAGATATTTTTCTGAACCTACATAGTCGCGTAAGGTGCCGAGAGCCATATGTCCTGGATTGAGAACAAAACGTCCACCATCTTGGACTTCAATGTCCCTCATCTCGGGTAATATCTTCGCCATAGGGTCTATTGGATGTGCTGAATGTGATTCTAATACCGCAAACTTGTTTCCTAATACCACATCATAACTTGCTGGCTGCAAACGCTCCTCGTCGAAGTCGTCTATGGTGATGTCTCCCCTCTTTAGTGATTTTCTAATGTCTATATCAGTAAGAAACATATTTGTTTACTCTACTACAAATACCTTATCGGTTCCGTAATATTCTTGCCAACTATTATTATAGTGCGCAAACATCCTCTCGAGTCTGTCCTGCGAAAGCTCTTGTAAATCAAATCGCTTCATAGTGTCAAGCAAATGCATTCTAACTTTCTCAGCTTCTTTTTCATCTTCAATTACTTTCTCAAATTCACTGAGCCACCCGTATCCAGCGTTTCTGTCCAGTGTAATTGCCAAATCATCATATGCATACTCCTCGCGCAAACGTGACCACTTTGCTTGATAGGTAAGCCCCGCATCGAGTAAATATGCATCAAGCTCGTCGAGAGTGAGAGGCACTACCGATTCATATTCCATACGTGACACTGCATTTTCACTTGTTCCTGAGTCTATTGATGCTTTTATCACTAAAATAACTTCATCATTTTTTTTCCGAGTACGAATTGAGTGTTTTTTCCCCTTAGTCAATATTTCCTCTAAGTCATCAACACTTTCTGTAACCACATCTTTTATTTTTTTAAAAAAACTGGAAGGCTCACCTTGAAAATAATGATTCAACTGCGAATTTTTACCTGTCAATTTTCCACCTTGGCCGAGAAGTTTCTTACGAAAAGCTTCAGCATAGACCTCCTCACCGAGAAGACTTTTTATTTCAATCTCATACATGTCTGCGATTATATCACTCTCGTGACTGAGTCCATATTGCCCTACATGCTATAGTGTGGCCTATGGAAAAGCTGGATACAAAACACGAAATTACAGCCATTGCAGCGCTTGGTAAAGAAACTCGTGCTATTGGAAAGAATAACGAACTTCTTTGGAAAATCAGTGGTGACCTGCCTCGCTTCAAAGAAATAACCACTGGCCATCCTGTTATTATGGGTTATGCCACCTTTCAGTCTATGGGAGAAAAGCTACTACCGAATAGAACGAATATAATTCTCTCTCACAATAAAGAAATAGTCATCGAAGGAGCCCTGGTTGCTCATTCGAAAGAAGAGGCTCTGGAAATTGCGAAAAAAAGCGATGGCTCTGAAAATATATTTGTTATTGGTGGCGGTCAAATATATGCGTTATTGCTACCTGACACAGACATACTTGATCTCACGCTCGTACACGACAGTGTCGAAGGAGATACTCATTTCCCTGAGTACTCAGAGTTTACTGATGTAATTTCCGAAGAACATCATGAAGAAGATGGACTGAAATTTACTCGTGCAAAATTGAGACGAACAAAGTAAAACACGGGCACCATTTCTGATGTCCGTGTTAATTATAATTCACAAGGTTCCTTTTTGCTTTAGTTTTTGTGCTTTGGTGAAAAGAGGAAATGCCACTTCCCGTACCGCCAACATAGCTTCACCATACTCGGTTGCCTCGTATAGTCGTTTTTTTGGACCAGGAGCCAGTCTTTCTTCAACAGTTTCATCACGAGCATGTAAGTACCCGCGCGCTACCATTCGCGTTAACAAGACATAAATTGAGCTATGTCGAAGTTGGAACGGCTGCTCTTTTACCATTTCAAGTCCATACATTTCCTTGCTACTTTTGCAAAGTATCTGCAGAACAACTACTTCTTTATCTGTGGGCAAGTGCATCAAACATTCCTTTCGTATTTTCTTGAACTCGAAACTGCTATTCATTATTTACTAAAACAGATATTACAATACTTATAATATCTTGTCAAAAGTGCTTATCAGGAATTGGGAATTTTGCCGCAAGAGCCTTAATTTCTTCATGTACTTTTCCTTTAATGCTCTCGTCGTCGTGATTACGAAGTACTTCAATCATAAGTTCTGCTACACGTGCGCATTCTTTTTCTTTAAACCCTCGCGTGGTTATAGCAGGTGTGCCAAAGCGAATTCCTGAAGGTCTCATTGGTGGGTTTGGGTCGTCGGCTATCATGTTTTTATTTAGAGTCATCCCAACTTCATCGAGAGCCACTTCTGCTTCGTGTCCATTAATGCCAAAGCTCGTAATGTCAGCAAGAATAAGGTGGTTACTTGTTCCCCCTCCTAACATTCGCACTTCTTCTCTCTCAAAAACTTCCGCCATGGCTTTTGCATTTTTTATAATCTGCTGAGCGTATTTCTTAAAGTTAGGTTCCAGTGCTTCCCCAAATGCCACGGCGCGCGCTGCAACTTGATGCATCAAGGGTCCACCCTGTAATCCAGGAAACACGCTCTTATCTATCTTTTTTGCTATGTCTTCATCTTCTCTTATGAGAATCAACCCCCCACGAGGCCCACGAAGCGTTTTGTGAGTAGTTGAAGTGATTACGTCGATTCCATAATCAAATGGATTCTTGTGGGCCCCTCCTGCTATCAACCCAGCAATGTGTGCTGCGTCCATCATCGAAATAGCACCTACCTCACGCGCGATGTCAGCAATTTTTTGGTAATCAAGTTCACGAGAGTAGGCTGAAAAACCAGCTAAAAGTATCTTCGGTTTTTCTCGCAGGGCGACTTCTCGCATTTCACCATAATCAATTTCTCCTGTTTCAATATCCTTCATCTTGTAGCGAACAAAATTGAATATTTTTGTAATGTACGTTACAGGATGGCCATGAGTGAGGTGCCCACCGTGGGAAAGATCCATTCCGAGCACGGTGTCTCCTGGCTCTAAGAGTGCAAAATATGTTGCTATGTTTGCCGAAGCTCCAGAATGAGTCTGTACATTTGCGTATTTGCAGTTAAAAATCTTCTTCACTCGTTCCCGTGCTATATCCTCTACGACATCAGTAAATTCCTGCCCACCGTAGTAGCGCTTCCCAGGATACCCTTCCGAGTACTTATTAGTCAGAATTGAGCCTGTAGCTTCACGAACCGCCCGGGAGACATAGTTTTCTGAAGGTATGAGTTCGAGCCCCTCTTCTTGGCGCTTTTCTTCACCACGGATTGCTTTAAATACATCGTCGTCTTGATCTTCTAAGAATGATAAGTCTTGTGGTGTAGCCATACTAGTTAATTACGCAAATAATCAAAACATTTAAAGTAAAGTATAGCACTCGCTCCAGTTGCGACAATATTCACAAAAAACAGGCGTGTGCTAATCTTTCAAACACATGCAATATCACTTCAACCGTAAATTTAGCGACTGGATGCGTAAATTTTTATCAGGGCCGCTCGTGCTTATGGTATTTTTCCCATTAGTATTTCTCGATGTGATTTTAGAAATATATCACCAGATAAGTTTTCGTCTTTTAAAAATTCCTCGAATACCACGCTGGAACTACATTCGAGTCGACAGGCATAAACTCTCCTATTTAACTCCTGCTCAAAAAGTGTTTTGTGCTTACTGCGGCTACGCCAACGGGCTTCTTCTGTATGCTGCAGAAATAGCAGCCGAAAGTGAAAAATACTGGTGTGCAATAATGCATAAAACAAACAAGGATGATTCGTTCATCGCTCCTTTGTACCATAGAGACTTTATCGCATATGGCGATAAAGATGCCTACGACAAAGAAGTCACTCGTGCAAAAGAGGAGGCCAAAAAGTAATACCTATTTGAGTAAGTACATACCCCTAAACCGCTAAAACGCCCGGCGTTTTAGCGGTTTAGACCTTCCGCCCCTCCTATCGCGAGAATAGTTTTATATTCAAATGTAGTGCAAGGCGCACAGCAAAAGAGCCGCGAGCCATATCGAAATATGGTGAGCGGCTCTTTTGCGCATGTAACGTAGCAATGCGTTGAATATAAAACTATTCCACTTCGATGCCCATAGAGCGAGCAGTCCCCGCAATAATCTTTGCCCCCGCTTTCACGTCATTGGCACTGAGGTCTTCCATTTTTACAGCAGCAATGTCTTCGAGCTGTTGCTGAGTTACCTTACCTACCTTTTTTGCAAGGTTCTTTCCTGAGCCTTTTTTCTCGTTAATAGCTTTAAGAAGCAAACTTGATGCAGGAGGAGTCTTGAGGATAAAGTCAAAGCTTCTGTCATCATAGATGCTAATAACAACAGGAATTAAATCTCCCATCATTTCCCGAGTTGCATCATTGAATTGATTTACAAAATCACCGATGTTAATTCCAGCCTGACCCAATGCTGGACCAAGTGGTGGAGCGGGAGTTGCCTTACCCGCTGGTACTTGGAGTTTTAATTGTTTTTCTACTTTTTTTGCCATTTTAGTTTTTGTTATGAACGCAGCGAGTGTATCACGAGCTTAGTGAATTACAAAATCTTAAACCCTGTTAAAAATGATTTGAGGCGATTTCGCAAAAACCTCTTGCCGTAGGTTGTTTTTAGGTTAATCTCTCTTTCTAAAGCATCTTCTCTATCCAAACATGCTTCTGAATAAATTAGTTTTAGAGGCCTCCTGTTTTTTGTCGATATAACACGCCCGTTTACATGCTCCTCAAATCGTCCTTGCAAATTATTGGTGTATCCCGTGTAGAATTTTTTATCTTTCTCTGACAACAGCACGTATACATAATAAAACTGTTTCATTTGCAAGGTTTTAACGGGGTAAGTAAGATTAATTCGATTCTCTCATAAAATCTTACTAAATTCGCTTCACTTGCAAGAAGTCGAGCTCCACTGGTGTCTCGCGACCAAACATTGGAACTAACACCTTCACCTTCCCACGTTCTTCATCAACTCCACCAACCTTTCCCTCAAGATCTTTGAATGGACCGTCTGCAATCACTACTGCATCATCGATATTAAGTTCGATTGTGTGCTTTGCAGTATCTGACTTCATTCGCTTGAAAAGTGCGTCTACTTCTTCCTGTTCAAGTGGTACTGGCTGTGTTCCTGAACCAACAAACCCCGTAACACGAGGGGTGTTCCTCACTACATACCACGATTCGTCATTTACGAGCATGTCTACAAGCACGTATCCAGGATAAATTTTTTCGTTTTCCTCAACACGCTTCCCCGCCTTAACCTTAATCTTCTTTTCGGTAGGAACGACAACTTCAAAAATTTGTTCCTTCATACCCATGGAGTCTATACGCTGCCGTAAGTTTCGCGCTACGGCTTCTTCATACCCTGAGTATGTATGGATAACATACCATCGTCGCTCTTCTAGTCCTTGTTGTTTTGCCATATTGCTTTAAATAATTCGATCAAGTGCTCCAGTAAAGAAATAGTCGAATGCACCAAGATACAGAGATATAACTATAGAAATAATTATCACCAATATCGTGAATGTTGTTGTTTGTCTCTGCGTTGGCCACGAAACGTGCTTCATTTCAGCCTGTGTGTCCTTAACATATTGGATAAATCGTTTAATCAGTGTAATCATAGACTTTGGGTGAAAGGTGGTAAGTTAAAACGCCCTTTCGGGCGATATATAGAGACATAGTAGACTAAATAACCCGCAAGTCAATGAAAAAGACTCGGAAAATACGCACCGAGCCTTTTGCAAAAGTTATGATGTCTCACGTTGCGACTTTCTTATTAACAACGTATTGCACCAAGAGGTTCTCGAGATTAGCTGGCATATCAGAAAATTGATTTATCCAACCTTGTACTCGCTCGGTAATGTCCTCTTCGAGCTCCGACGCAGAACAAACACATAGTTTCATCCAATATTCAGCGGGTAGAGTAAGTCGCCCAAAAGAATATTCTTCAAGACGCTTTAAGAGCATCTTGAGCAATCTCCGAGTGAGATTTTCTGACGTGTCCTTATCAGGACAGCGAGCCTTGAACGCACGAAAAACTGTTTCGCGCAGGTTAGTCGCGTTTTGTAACATCAGTTTAGAAAGATTCCTCCACGCCTCGAAGGAATGACTTTCTTCCTCCAATGAGGCTAGATACATAAGCCGATGATATGCCAAGTCCTGCAATTGGGGACTGAGTAAAATATCACCCACTATGTTGACCGCCTCGGAAGCGGTCATGTTGATATCGGCAACCCTGCCATATTCTCTAAAGTCAGCCATTAAATAACCTCTAAATGAACGTTTCGTATTAAACTAAAGTGAGTATACGTATTTTTCTCTCTCTAGCAACAAATCTCCTATAATAGATTCAGAATTCCATCGTACCCAAAACTACTAAAGAATTGGAAGCCTAGCGAAACTAAGAGTGCAAACTTGTTGGTTAACAAGAGGATACCCAATACAACAAGGAACACCCCACCAATAATTGTAATCCACTTTAGCCATTTTTGAATGGCTTGAATTTTTTCAGCCGCGTGTGCAAATCCTGCAGCAACTACCATAAATGGTACGGCAAGACCTAGAGAAAATACAAGCAATAAGAATGCTCCCGTACCAGCTGTAGAGCTGGTAGAAGCGAGGAGGAGGATTGAGCCTAGGATTGGCCCTACGCATGGTGTCCAGCCGACGGCAAACACTGCTCCGATGAGGCTCGAACTTGAAGGCTTTCCAACCTTAATCCAGCTTGGCAATTTCATTTTGTGCTCACGCTGAAGAAAAGGAAGATTAAATACTCCAAGCATCAAAAGACCAAAGAGTATTACGAATGCTCCTCCCACGCGAGTGAGCCAAATACGATACGGTGCGAGCCCCTCTCCCAGCAAGCCGGCGAGTGCCCCAAAGATTACAAAGATTGCAGTGAATCCGACTACGAAAAAGAAACCATTGATGATTATTTTTCGTCGCACTTCTGCATTCCGACTTGGGTCGTTAAGCATTTCTGGGTCAACACCGCTAATAAAGCCAAGATACGCTGGTACCAACGGAAGCGTACAGGGTGCTAAGAATGTAATTATTCCAGCAACGAACGCAGATGCTATGAATGCCAAGCTAAGAGGTTCCATATTACCAATTTAAGTTATTAATAATTTGTTCAATATCACTTTTCCTGAGTGGCCCACGTTTGTGGAAACGAATTTCTCCTTCTGCATCAATAAAGACAGTTTCAGGCATCGAAAATCCTCCCAAACCACGGTACAACGATTCATCTTCATCATAGAAAACCCGCATTTTTGTATCAGCTAGTCCAAGTTCTTCAAGAAAAGATTCTCCTTTTCGTATGGACTCGGCACGGTTTACTACAATCACATCCACTCTTCCTTCATTTTCGGCGGCAAACTCGGCAAAATCTGGTAACTCATCAACACAGAACGGACACCAAGAAGCCCAAGAGTTCACAATGGAATTTCTCTCTATTACGTCTGCAAATGCAATTTCCGTGCCATCTGCATTCTGTATCGTAGTCTCAGGAGCAGAACCCAGTGATGGAGCTTCCTCACCCGCTACTATTTCTCCTGCTGTTGCTTCTAAGGCAGCTGTTGCTGTTTCTGACGAGTCCTGTCGCACAAAGAATGCGCCAACGGCCAGTATCACTACTAATCCTATTATTATCGTGTACATGTGTTTTTTCATATGTATTTTTTTAACGTAATGCTTCAACTATTTGTTGAATAGTTTCAAATGGTAATGCTCCTGAAAATGGAAGTGCCTGACCATCACTATTTATCGCTATTGAATACGGAGTTCCTTGTCCACCTGTTTGTTGCGATTCACGTAAGTCAGCTTGAATACGATCTTCGTGACGATTTGAATCGGTGCAGGTTCTAAAATCTGTAACTGAAACTCCCACTTCTCCTGCAAGACGCTCATAAAGCTCAGTCCCTAAAGAACTCTGATTATCGAATAGACTCGTAGAGAAATCCCAAAAAGCATCGTTACCTGCGAGTTCAGCGACACATTCAGATGCGTGTGCTGCAGCGTACGCTCGTGTATGAAACGATACGAGTGGGAAATGTCGATACACCCATTTCACATCGTCATTTCCTTCAACTATTTGTTTAAGTGTAGGGTGCAATCGTGAGCAGAATGGGCACTCAAAATCTGAAAATTCAACAATAGTAATAGCTGCATCAGGATTTCCAAATATGTGATCACTTTCTGTGATGTCTCTAAGAGCCCGTGGAGCAGTTCTTGGTTCAAGATTATTTCCTGCGGCAACGCGACCTCCTCCTGAACCAAGCGCGATAAATAATGCGCCTGCGATTAAGACTCCTGAAGCAACTATCGATACGGCTATTGCCGTGCTATTTCCTTTCTGAGTAAACATAACGTAATTACTTGAATTGATTACTTAGTATATAACTCGGTGTTTTCGTGCACCGCTAACCACGAGAACCAGAAGCCTCCTATGTGTGAAATTGATTTTCCATCTGCAGAGATGCGAACTTCACTTGCATCACTTTTTTCAATGGTGATAGCTTTACCAGCAAACGTATCTGTAGTGGTACCGACCGGTAGTGCGTCTGAAACATACGCCTTAAATTGACCGTCTATTTCAACGCCGAGGACAAATTCCTTTGGATGTAATCGTGTATCACTGAAGCTTGCACCAAATGAGACATCACGATTAGTGTAATAACCACCATATGGATCTGTTCCATATAATCTAAACGATCCGGTATCCCGGGAGAGCACGCGTCCGTCTGGATGTGCCTTGCTCCACTCCCCAAACTTTATTGTGTCCGAAGGATAGATAGTGAGCCTCTCTCCTGTTTTTGGTCCCTTAATCGCACGTCCTAATACTTGTGACCAAAGAGACTCATCTGCAACATTTGCAGTACGGTCATACATCACTAAATTCGATTTCCACAACATACCCGAAACGCCAAATTCAACTACTTTCCCATCAAGTTTTCTCTCATAGGTAATTCCTGTAAAGCATAGAGGACAATACGTCACTGCCAGAGGTACTCCTCCCACAGTATCATTTACAATTTCATGCCACACTAATATTTGAAATGGATAGAAACGAGCTTCATCACCTGCTTGCAGCGCGATACCTATATCTTCATTATTGAGAAACGATGCTTTCTTTACACTAACGAACTTTGGATCGTCAATTGAAGGAATACCATCTTTCCCAGGACCTCCTGAGAGAATTTCACTATCAGGTATTTCTTCAAACACCTCACCATCTCCAGATGTTGGTGTAACAGCAACAGAACCAGACGTTGCAGGTTTCGTTGTTTCGGTTGAACTATCTTTACTCTCCTCTTCTCTTTCATCCGTAGGCTCTTGATTATTAGTGGTTGGCGCAGTCTCAATTTGATCCTCCCTTGAACTATTAATGAGTAACGCCGCAACAAATAATATGGCAACTACGCTTATAAATATAATTGTGTATTTCTTGTTCATATTGTTGATAATTTATACAAAAAATATTTCTAATATTCGTACTATGTTTCGTGCCAATCGAGAATCGGAAATCTGATAACAAATGGATTGCCCTTCACGAACACTGTGCAAAACTCCTCGTGTTTCAAGTCCGTTCAACTGATGACTAGCCGCTGAATGTGTGACTCCTGCAAAATCTGCTATCTCTCCGACGCACATACCTTCTTCATTCTTCGCGAGCAGTTTAAGAATCTTACAGCGTGTAGGGTCTGCAAGTATTTTGAAAACTGAAGCTGTTTCTTGTGCCCAGCTCATCTCTTTTAGCGTGCTTCTCTTATATGAAAGTTCGCTCATATATTCATATATTATACTACCCTCAAAAAGATGCAAATCCCCCACTCGTGTAGCTGTGTATAGGGCTTATTTCCTTTGGATGCTTTTCCTGTACAAAACAAAAAACGCACCTACGTGCGTTTTTTGTTTTGTATTCAATATATTTTGAATTACGCTCCGAGACCGAAGCCAACGTATACAAGATACGCTCCTAAGGCTACTGCCACGATACCTGCCAACACCGCCATGTTGCGGTTTTTAGCAAATCGTTTTGCCTTCCTCATAACCATTTTTGGAACGAAGAAAATTGCTACTCCCTTAATTACCATCGCCCAACCTACAATTGTTGGTATAACACGCCATGTTGCTTCCCATATATTGTGGTTAAGTACGATAAGTAGACCGAGCACCAGCACCATTGCGCCAGTTACATACATAAGTGCCTTGTGGTTACTCATGTCGTCTACAATATTAAGGACGAACTTGCGTTGCGTAAGTACTACGAGTCCCTCGAGAACGAGGTACAACCCGATGACTTGCGCTAGAAGTATTGATGTTTCCATAATATTAATACTAAAACGTTAATAATAATGTAATTTAAGTGTAGCATGCTGTTTTTTCTCACAACTACACCCTGTGGGGAACTTTTCGTCAATATCAAAACACCCTCACGAAATACGAGAGGGTGTTTTGATGTTTATTTGGGCGAACGATGGGACTTGAACCCACAAACCGCTCGAACCACAATCGAGAGCTCTACCAGTTGAGCTACGTC
>JAESTJ010000013.1 GCA_016763615.1 Minisyncoccota bacterium
AAAAGATATAAAAAGGGTGATGGAAATAATTAAAGGACAAATAAAAATCATATTGAGTGAGGTGAAGAAACAGGGATTCAAAGAGTTTCGTACAGTAGTGCTCACTGTTCGTTTTGAAGATTTCGTGACTAGAACCCGTAGTCTAACCTTAGAGAAAGCAATTCATACAGCACGAGAACTCGAGCTTAAGGCAACAAAGTTGTTACTTCCTTTTTTCGAAACAAAAGAAAATCCTAGTAACAAAGCTATACGCCTCATTGGTATTCGGGTTGAAAAACTTCGTTGAGTGCTGTTAATAAGTAGCGTGCACACTTGGAGGTACTGATATACTGCAAGTATGGATTGGTTCTCTGCGCTAACTATATCGCACATCATCGGAACGGTACTCGGTGTTGGTGGTGCAACTTTTGCTGAAATAAATATCTTACGTGCCCTGAAGGATGGAAAAATAAGTTCGGATGAGTCTTATCTTATGCATGGAGTGTATTCCACAATACGTCTTGGTTTTTTCATCTTACTTATCTCTGGTTTTGGTTTCCTCGTTTTCTTCAGACTAAATGGAATGGAGGCTGAGCTTTTTGAGCCAAAGTTATGGGCGAAGATGACCATAATTGGTTTCCTTGGTCTCAATGCCATGCTACTACAAATTCGTGTTATTCCACTTATGTGGGGGAGCGCCATTTCCATTACATCTTGGTACGCAGCTCTGGTAATAGGGTCATTGCATGACATCCCATATTCATATTTCACCATTCTTGCTATATATGTTGTGGCGGTGACAATTTCATTTGCGATTTTAATGCGAATTCACAGGAGTATGATTAAACATTCCAAGTAACAAATAAAAGAATACCATATGACTCCACTACTAATTGTTACACTCGTATCACACATTCTTCTTGGCATCGCTGCCATCGGGCTTGCTCATTTGGTACTTATGCAACTATTGCGAAAAGAAACTGCCTGGGGTTGGACAATAGGAATTGCTTCATGGTCAGTATTTTTGTTTTTCGCTTCTTGGGCAACATCAGCATATTATTATGTAGTGTATTACGGGAGTTCAGTAAAACCCGTGATCAAAGCGGGTAACTACGCATGGGCACATACCATCTTTATGGAAGGAAAGGAGCACGTCTTTTTGATAATACCCTTTCTTGCTCTTACCGTTACTCTTGCGTTGCATGTGTTAAAAAAGAATCCAGACCCACGCTTGAAATTTGCAGTTACGCTATTGGCATCGACATTAGTTATACTAGGTCTGTTTGTGGCTATTTCAGGGATAATAGTATCAGGAGCAGCACAATAATTATGAATTACTCGCTTGGCACATTTCGTTGTCACTTCGCAAAAAATTTTATTCACCATATCGATAATATGTTTCATTCAATTTTTTACTCGCGCCTAGAACTGTACACAAGTGTGTAATTCATAAGATAATCGTATGAAAAAAAATATAAAATTACGAGATGTGAGAGCAGTTGCAGAAGCAACCGCTGCTGTAGCGATTCTTGTTGCCGTACTCACCATTACGGGTGAGTTGTGGCATCCACTCAAAGACACTCTCAAAACCATATTTACGCATCACTGGTTAGGTAAGGGAGCGCTTTCAATTGCGGTGTTTGCACTTGTGTATTGGTTGCGGAAAGATGTACCAGCACGAAACGGAGCAACGGTGCACGCTCTATACCTAGCTGTTATAGCAAGTTTCGCAGCGACGGCTGCGATGCTTATCTTTTTTGTGATTCATTTTTTGCATTTGGTATAATTGATTCATGCAAACTCCCAGAAAAACAAAAGAGCGTCAGAAACGGGCGCTTGTACTTATTGCAGTTCTTAAAAAAAGGTATCCTAAACCAAAGAGTGAACTTACACATACAACACCATTTCAGTTTGTAGTAGCAGTGATGATGAGTGCACAGTGTACCGATAAAAAAGTGAACGAAGCGACAGACATTATTTTCAAAAAATATAAAACACCAAAAGATTTTGCTTCGGTTAAGCCAACAACATTGCAGAAAGAAATCTCGACTATTCCTTTTTTTCGTAACAAAGCAAAAAATATCGTTGGGGCCGCTAAACTCTTGGAGAAGAAGCATTCAGGAAAAATACCCAAAACTATTGAAGAACTTATAGAACTCCCTGGAGTAGCGTATAAAACGGCAAATGTGGTTCTTGGAGAAGTGTATGGAGTGTGGGAGGGAATAGCGACCGATACGCACGTACGGCGATTCGCGTTGCGTTTTGATTTGACCGACAACACTGACCTAACAAAGATATCGAAAGATTTAGAAACCCTTATTCCCAAAAAGGATTGGAAGTATGTAAATAACGGTTTTGTGTTGTATGGTCGTTATGTTTGTCCAGCTCGCCAACATGACTGTGAAGAACATCCACTAACAAAAAAATGGCCACCTGCTGCAACTCGGTGGCCCAAAGCAAAATGAAGAGTAAGTAAGGTATTATGGTGATATGAAAGATGCGCAGAAAAAAGTTGCAGTGTTTGATGTTGATGGAACAATTTTCCGCTCCAGTCTTTTAATTAAACTTGTAGAAAGTATGGTTCGTGAAGGACTTCTACCAAAGAGTGCTGAAAAGTATTATGAAAAAGCGCATAAGAAGTGGCTTGATCGAGAGGGTGGCTACGCTGAGTACATTGCAGCAATGGTCGAGGCCTTCTATAAGCACATTAAGGGTGTACACTATTCCGATTTTATTGAAATATCAAAGGGTATTGTCGCCAATGAAGGAAATCATACCTATAGGTATACGCGTGATTTGATTAAGAGGCTCAAAAAAGAAGGATATTTTTTATTGGCTGTCTCACATTCACCTAAAACAATCTTAGACCAATTTTGTCCACGACTAGGGTTCGATAAAACATATGGGATGATGTATGAAATTGGTCCAGAGGATAGGCTCACTGGTGAAATAACTGACAAACATCTCATTCTTAACAAAGCATATATTGTTAAGAGAGCTGTTGAGAAGGAAAATTTGACACTTAAAGATTCAATTGGAGTAGGGGATACTGAAGGAGATATATCCTTTCTTGAGCTGGTAGATACTCCTATTTGTTTCAACCCAAATTCAAATTTATATAGGCACGCAAAGCTCAACAATTGGGACGTTGTAGTGGAGCGAAAAGACGTTATATATGAAATCTAATATCCGTATATTTCGTAAAAAAATCCTACGTTTTTATAAAGAAAATGGTCGTCATGGTTTACCATGGCGTAAAACGCATAATCCATACAAAATCCTTGTTTCAGAGATAATGTTGCAGCAAACACAGGTGGATCGTGTGATTCCTAAATACAAAGCTTTCCTAGAAGCGTTTCCAACTGTGCAGAAATTAGCAAACGCCAAACTCTCGCATGTTCTTTTATTGTGGAGCGGACTTGGTTACAATCGACGTGCTCGAATGCTACACGATGCCGCAAAGCAAGTGGTTTTTGAACATAGTGGACACTTTCCAAAAGATATCACAGAGCTTTTAAAGTTACCTGGTGTTGGTTCATACACTGCTCGTGCAATAGTAACCTTCGCCTATAATGAGCCAGTAGTAATGATTGAAACTAATATTCGCAGCGTTTTCATCCATGAGTTTTTTGGAAATGTGATAGCAGTTGATGATACAAAGATAGTGCCATTAATTGAGGCCTCATCAGTAAAAGAGAGGGATTCTCGGCGCTGGTATGCTGCGTTAATGGATTACGGATCCTACTTGAAAAAAGAATACCCAAATCCAAGTCGGAAAAGTAAACATCATTCAAAACAATCAAAATTCAGAGGTTCATTACGTGAAGTTCGTGGGGATGTATTGAAAATATTGCTTAATGGAAATAGGACTGTGAAAGACTTGGTAAAAGAATCTGGATTTACCTCAGAAAAAATAGAAGAAGCTCTTGGCGGACTCTGCTCTGATGGGTTAACTCAGAAAACCAAGCGGGGATGGGGAGTTATTTAGTGTCTTTTAAAGCGGAGGCAAATAATACCCCACTTGCCATTACTACTGCAGTTGCGAGGAAGATAAATTTAAGAGGCATAAAAAACAAAACTATTGTCCCAAATAGAGGGCTCACAATGTATGCAAGAGGGTAGAGCATGCGAAATGCACTGACGTCATCTGTGTCATCTGCATTAACTTGCTTAAAGAAATATCCTTCTGTTGAAACTTCTATCATTGCAGCTCCAACGCGCGTTGCAAACATAATTCCTGCCCACACAACAATTGACGTGGTTGTAAGAAAAGAAAGTGATGCGGTTGTTAGGGCGATGACAGCAAATCCAAGTATGAGAACTTCCTTCTCTCCCCAAAGAGAATCCTCTAATTTTCCAAGAGGAATCTCAAGTAATACGAATGCAAGAGTTGCAACTGCAATGATGATACCAATACTAGAAAGAGGCATACCTAATGTACCGTGAATATATAGAGGGAAATAAATAACCATCATTCCGTAAAAGAAACGCAGGAGAAACGATGCAGTAAAAATATTTCGCAGATTCTTGTTTCTAGCAAGTGATTTTGCGAATTTAGGTATATTGAGTTGTATATATTTCGGGTCACGGAAACGTTCAAGCTGCGAAGCTGCAAGGAATATAAATGGAACAAATATAAGAGTAGCAACAGCGAAAAGACGCTCAAAATGTTCACCTGCGACAATAAAACCCCCGATAAGAGGAGCACCAATCCAGGCAAAGCTTCCGATGGTTAGAAAAATCCCACGTATACCGCTCGTGTTTGAGTCACCCCGCGAAGATCCCTCTAGGAAGATATCCAGTGAGAATGCTATAAGTGTAGGGATTATAAATGCAATAAGAAATAACGCAAAAAGCAAAGTTAAATCTTTAACAAACACAAAACCAAGGAATGCAAGTAATTCAATCAGTCCTAGTACTAACAGATTAGTATAATTTCCGTATTTTTTAAGCAGACGTGGAGCAAAGGCAATAGAGGCAAGAGTAAGTATCGAGCCAACAGCGTACAAAAGCCCTATGAATTCCTGTGGGAAACCACGATTAATGAGAAAAAGCGACATGTAGTACGCTACAAATGCCAGGTGAAGTGAGAAGAAAAAGTTTAATGCATAGAGTGCGTGGCGCGATTGTGCTGCCAGAGCTTTGGCACGTCGTCGTTTACCGTGAATAATCATTACTGATTATTATACTCCTACAATCACTGGAATAACGATAGGATTTTTATGCGTTTCTTGGAGGAGGAATTTTGCAACAACGTCGACTATCTCATCTTTAACTGTGTCTATGTCTACTTTGCGGGAGCCCCTAAACCTATTTTCAACGGTCTTTTTAATTATGAGGCGAGTTTGTCCTAGTAGTTCTTGCGACTCTCGTAAATACACAAAACCACGGGATATGATGTCTGGTGATTTTCGAAGCTTCCCAGTTCGAAGATTCACTGTAACTACAACAACAAAAATACCATCTTGAGATAGTGCCAGTCTGTCTTTAATAACCGCTTCTTGAATATCCCTAACATGAAGCCCTTCCACAATTCGGGTTGTCATAGGAGCTTTGGCTTTAACACGCACAAATTCTTTACCTTCATTTCGAATTTCGATGATAGTTCCATTGTCAGGGATAATAATATCTTCCATTTTTAGACCGCAAGATTCTTGCATAAGGTCAGAGTGACCACGGAGCATATAGAAATATCCATGCTGTGGGATGAAGTACTTTGGGTTTACTTGCTTGTGAATCCATTTTGCTTCTTCAGCATTTCCGTGACCAGATGCGTGCACTTCGTCAGTTTCATAGGTGACAATATGCACTCCTTGCCGAGCCATCTTGTCTTTAAGGGACTGGACCGCACGCTCATTTCCCGGAATGACAGAAGAAGACAGAACTATAGTGTCTTTTGGTGTGAGTTTCACTTGACGGTGAGTTTTGTCGGCCATACGCATAAGAGCAGCATAGGTGTCTCCTTGAGCGCCAGTGGCTAAAATAAGTATTTTGCTTTCAGGATAGTCAGCCATTTGTTGCGAGGAGATAAGGGTACTCTTGCTAACACTTTTACCAAGTAAGCCGATTTCTTCAGCTATAGCAAGGTTTCCTTTCATACTGCGGCCTTCAAGGACTACTTTTCGTCCGTTCTTTTCCGCAATCTCAATAATTTTGATAACGCGTTCAAGTTGTGACGCAAAAGTTCCAATGATTAGCCGATGTTTTGTATTTTTGATTATCTTTTCAAAGGTTTTAAACACCTTGTATTCAGGAACAGACCACCCTGGGCGACCTGTGTTAGTAGAATCCATAAGAAGACAAAGAATCTTTTCTTCCTTGAAGACACTGAAAGAATCAATTTCTTCCTGATCCACTACTCCAGTCCCATCATGGTTGAGCTTGATGTCTCCCGTGATAGTAATACCTCCATAGGGAGTTTTTATAATAACACCCATAGAATCAGGAATAGTATGAGTAACACCGTAAAAACGTATTGGTAGTTCACCAATTTTAATAGAGTCAGTAGTTTCTACTTCGCGGATGTCAATATTGGGTAAGTGTGGAAATTCCTCTTGTCGTTTTTTTATCATCACACCCGTGAGTCGGCGAGTATAAATTGGAGGATTTCCTATACGATCGATAATATAGGGAATACCACCGATGTGATCGAGGTGACCATGGGTGATTATGATACCTTTAATTTTGTGTTTGTTATCCTCCAAATATTTAGTATTTGGAAGAATGTAGTCAACTCCAGGAGTATCATCCTGCTGAAAGAGGAATCCACAGTCGACAACAATAATGTCGTCGTTAAATTCTATTGCCGTCATGTTCCTCCCGATTTCTTCAACACCACCGAGTGGAATTATTCGAATGGTGTTTTTCTCCAATCGAGGAATTGCATCATCCTTCTTACGAGCGTGGGGCCTTGGCTGTGGAGGACCACGACGTTTTTGTGAGTTAAAACCTGTACGTGTTTTTTTACCACCCTTTTCAGATGTTGAAGTTGCACGTCCTTGGACACGCAGTCGTCCTCCTGCGTGAGTAGGCTTACTTGTGTGTCTAGACGAGCTTTCTCCTGAACTCTTGTGATTATTGTGCATCGGAGTGCGCCGACGTTCATTTTTTTTATTTTCCATTATTGGTTATGAGATTAGTAATTGATAATGTTTTATTTTGTCCTTTTCGCAAATAATAATCTGCGACTATTTTGCAGAATTTTGGCTGCAACTTGTCTCGGAAACTTCAAAATGCGATGCATTTCTCTGGTTTTTTCAACTACGTTTCGCTCAAAATTCTGTAAAATATGTCTTGAAGATTACTTACGAGGAGGCCTACTCTTCAAAGAAGTGCCATACACGTTCTGTTTCTGTGTGCCAAAGATGAACTCCAGAAAACCTCTCACTTGGAGTGGTTACGAGTCCTATATTTTTCCCTAGAAGATTTTTCGGCGTTACATAAAGGAAGTCGGGTGCATAGAGAAAAATAGCAGGAGCGTCGTCGAAGATTTCTTCCTCGAATTTCAGATAGAGTTCATCTCGCTCTTCCTTATCTGAAATAGTGCGAGCCTTTGCGAGCAAATCATCAACAGATGAATTTGTGTAGATAGCTATATTAAGACCTGGATCATTTTTTTGTGATGAGTGCCAAAAAGCGAATAAATCAAGACCACGCCCAACTACCTCCCCGAAAAGTAGAGCTTCATATTCACGGGGACGGATTATATTTTGGTTTAAATCACCTGTTTCAAATACATCTACTTTTACTGGTATTCCAAACTCAGTCCATGCAGTCGCTGCTATTTGAGCTGCTTTTTTTAGTTCGGGAGTGTTAGCAGTCGCTATAGTAAATGTTAGAAGCTGTTCACCATCAGTCCATTGGTTAAGTTCTGAATCAAATTCCCAACCCGCATCCTCTAGTATTTCTCTAGCTTCACTGTGGCGTTCTTCGCGACTTTTTGATTTTTGAATTTGTGTATTTTGACCAGTTACTGTTTCTGGGGGGATGGGAGAGTTGATAATTGTTCCGTAACCATCAAGAACTTCACGTACGATTTGATCTTTATCTAATAGTACTTTTAGAGCGGTGCGCACCTGTTTTTGGGCGAACAAGTGATTTTGATTTTGGTTGAAGAAGATGGCAAATATTCGGGGAAAAGCGATACGCAACAATTCGGAGTCCTCAGATAAGTATTCGTTTAGCGCCGAAGATGATATGGAACTAAGGCTTGAAATTGAACCAGAAGAGTAGGCGCGTAGGAGATCTTCTTCGTTTGCATAAAAATGTACTAACAATTTGTTTATAAACGGTCGACCTAGAGTGTAATCATTGTATGCTCGCAAATCGTACAGAGTGGGTATTCCAGAAGCGTTGTAGCTAATTTTCTTTAACTTGAAAGGACCAGAACCTATTGGCTGTACATTGAAATTGCTGAATGCGAATTCTTGAGGTGATACATTTACCCAAATGTGACGTGGAAGAATTCCGATGGTGGTGTTCTCCAGAAATGGCGCGTATGGTCGTTGTAGTATAAACTTAAGCTCTCGATCATTTATTTTCTCAACTCTCACTCCATCCCAATCAGCTCTTCGTGGACTCTTAATGGCATTGTCTTGTGCAGTTTCTACGGTGAATATAACGTCATCAGCGGTAATGGGAACTCCGTCATGAAAACGTGCATCATCGCGAAGTACAAAGCGATATTCTTTTCCATCTTCTGATATCGAATAACGCTCAGCTAAGTCTGGTATTAGTATACCTGAAGGTCCTGGACGCAGAAGGCCGGTGTAAATAAGTTCAGTAAGATCACGATCAGTGTCTGAAAGTGCAAGAAGAGGATTAATAAAGCGAGGCGCTCCAATAACTCCTTCACTAACAGAACCACCTCGAACAGGTATTTGAGTCGTAGTCTCACGATTAACTTGTGTGAATACAGCAAAAGAGCTTAAAACTAGTGCCGTAATTATAATCCAAAAAACAGTTCTCTCGAATGGAGAAAGTGTATCAATTATTTTATGAAGCACACCAACTTTAGGAAGTTGGTATTCACGCGCTAAATACGATACTGGAGTAGTGTCTTTCATTTTTAATTTTCCTCACGCAAACACAAAATACTGTGGAACATTTTAGTTGTTTGGGAGAGCTCAATAGAAACTTTCCGTAGCTTATGCTACGAATAAATTTGCAAGCGCGGTAAGTGCAAAGAGTACACCAAGTACTATGGTTACGTAAAAAAGAGTACGCTCCAAGCCACGACGAGTATGAAAACCCGAACTAAAGTTATCTGCACCGAATGCTCCACCAAGACCTGAACCAGTCTGCTGTAGCAGAATAGTTACAATCAATAGGATGGAGAGCGCTATTTGTATGAACGGCAAAAAACCGATGAATGCTTCCATGTCGAGGTCGAGTATAACAGGGGTATGAGAAATGGCAAGACTGAATGCGTAATTACCATTTTCTTGCAGCAGGCATCAACTTTCCGTATAATGGCGTCCACGTATGCACGGTAAGTGCGAGTGTTACAAATTTAAGCAATCTACTTCATGACAAAAGTAAATATTATACCTCTTGGCGACAGGGTGTTAGTTGAGCCGAAGATGACGGATGAAAAAACTCCTGCTGGAATAATTATTCCTGATGGAGCAGCAGAAAAGCAGAATGTTGGGACGGTTATAGCCGTTGGTACATTAGAGGAGATCAAAAATGTAAAAGTTGGA
>JAESTJ010000014.1 GCA_016763615.1 Minisyncoccota bacterium
CACCACCATTATTTCGACACAGTGATGTGTGCAAGTTAGCTAACGAATTTGAATCTGATTTTCTGTCGTGCTGTCATGACGGAACAGTGCTTCCGATTCAGGATTACTAGATAAGCAGACGTAACAAAACGCCGTAGCTTACAAGTGTAAACAACTTTGAGTTTCTATTTAGTTGTCAATGAACAGTGAGCTAAAACACGCGAGTGTTTAAACTCTTATCCCACATTATATATCGCCCTGCCAAGTGAGCAACAGATAGAAATGTGTATTGTGGATAGCAACAAATTTTGTAAACAATACTCTGTGTGTTCACACGTTGAAGCGACCGCGAGGTGCGGCATTTGTTCTTGGCTTTAACGTGACTGCACAATACTATTTTACCGCTCAAAGTCAACAAAAAAGGCGGTTTCTGCGCTATTTTCACAACAAGACAGTATATTCGGATAAATCGTCCCAAATACCCAATACCCTATGTAGCTATTGAATATAGTGTCCATCGCTTTGAGCCTTCTTTTTTTAGTACCCCATCGTTAACTAGTGAGACTAATTCACGTTGAATTGTTTTCTCGCTACAATCAGTTATCTCCATAGCAATGTCTTTAATATGTACCGGTGAACTTTTTGTTACGATATCTAGTATTGCCACACGACGACTTGTTACCCGGCGTTTTGAACGAAGTGATTGTGGTCTGGGTGCTTTCTGCGTCTTGTTGTCCTTTAGAATATTAGTGTCCTTTTTGGTGTCCGTTATAATTTTGTCCGTTATAACATTGGAATGTCCGTTAGGTTTGTGTCCGTTAGATTGAGTTCTTACGGACATAAAATGTTCCTCGTTGAGTTCTAAACTTTCGGAAACTATTTCATTTTGTGACTTAATTAAGAAGCGTACCAGATCAACATAGGCACTTTTAAGTACTTCGAGATTCATGTCTGAGACATATCCTGCTGTGTGAACAATGTCCAGAAGCGATAGTACATACCGTACTTTCGCGGTAACTGCATCCACTACTTCAGGACCCTCGCTGTGAAGCCCTTTTCGTAATCCTAATATGAGTGACAAAAGTTGCTGAGAATTTGTACGGACTTCCTCACGGACATTTTCATTCTTAGGGACAAAGTTGGTAACCAAATGTGTGGCTAGTGTGAGTCGCTCAACTTTTTTATACGCGATTTCTGCGATGCGATTCTTCCCAAATGGATTCACGGACATGTTCGCACTAGGAAGTACATCGCCATAATCACTTTGGTTTATAAGACTCTTACTCCCTTTACTGTCCTTTATAGCCATGCGCATGTCCTTGATATAAAGGACATTTGAGCACTCATTTTGTCCTTTATATTGTGTCCGTAAAGGTGTCCTTTACGTTATGTCCATTATAGGTTTATGTCCGTTACGGTCAAGGTTGTTTGTGTGTTCTAATTTTCCTACGATATAAGCCTGTACAGAGGTCTCCATAGCGAGTTCGTGGTATTATTACGAAGTAATATATTCAACAATGGCACTACGAAAGACCAAAGCTACCAAAAGAGCAAAACCAAAAAAGGAGACGAAGCGAACACGAAGAAAGAAAGAGGAAGAGTTCGATGAAGAAGAATCGCTAAGCCTACCTATTCGTTCTGAAACATTGCGTGGTGTGTGGGCCATCCTAGCGGGCGCTGCAGGGGTATTTTTTATGCTTGCCTGGTTCGGTTTTGCTGGGAAAGTTGGAACAACTCTATATATCTGGCTCTCTGCTCTGTTTGGGGTTGGGTATGTTCTCGTACCTATTTCTTTTGCGCTTATTGCATTTGTTTTGTTCCTCTCTATTGAACACGAAAAAATTGGAACGCTGAAAATGTTGGGGACTGGAATTTTCTTTTTGAGCAGCCTCGCATTCATCGAAACGCTGTTTCCTGGCAAAGGAGGTCTTGTTGGTCAACTCATTTCTTTTCCACTTACCTATGCTATTGATACCATCGCAACTACCGTCGCACTTCTTGCACTTATTGTAGTTTCACTTCTCATTACTTTTGATGCTCATCCGCAACGAGCTTTTCCTACTCTGGCTCGCCTAATGGGTAAAGAACTTGATGAGAGTGAAGAGGACCATATTCTCGAAGAAGATGAAGAAGCTGCTATCGCACTTGAAGCTGAACGTGCTGAAGCTGAAGCGGAAGATAATGAGGAGATAGAGGAAGAGCCAAAAAAATCTCCAGGTATTTTCAATTTTGGGAACAGTAGTGATTCTGAACCTTCGGCTTTCAATTTCGCCGCAGGAGGCTCAGGAGCGTACTCCCCTCCTCCAATATCTCTTTTACAAAAGGACAAAGGAAAACCTGCAGTTGGAGATGTTAAAGCAAGTGCCAATACAATTAAACGAACATTACAAAACTTTGGTATTGATGTTGAGATGGACGAAGTCTCGATTGGCCCTACCGTAACTCGCTATGCAATGAAGCCAGCTGAAGGTGTGCGCCTTGCAAAAATAATGAGCTTGCAGAGCAACCTCGAACTCGCCCTCGCAGCAACGCCAATTCGTATTGAAGCGCCAATTCCTGGAAAAGCTCTTGTGGGTATCGAAGTACCTAATACCTCTAAATCGACACTCGGACTTGCCACTATATTTAATGACAAAGAATTCCAAAACTCAGACAAGCCACTTCTCGTTGCGCTTGGTCGTGATATTACTGGAAAACCTCACTTTGCAAACATTGCAAAAATGCCACACATGCTTATTGCAGGTGCAACTGGTGCTGGTAAATCGGTAACGGTACACGACATAATCATAAGTCTTTTATATCGCAAGGGTCCGCAAGAGTTGCGAATGATATTAGTTGACCCTAAGCGTGTTGAACTTACTTTATACAATGAAATTCCTCACCTACTTACCCCGGTGATTACCGACCCCAAGAAGGCAATCCTCGCACTTAAATGGCTGGCGAAAGAAATGGACAGACGTTATGACGTTCTCGAAGCTGAAAAAGTACGTGACATAGCTTCGTACCACAAAAATATATACGATCCGTACAAAAAAAGGGAGGTGACGCAGAGGACGAAAATGCACCTGAACCGATGCCGTACATTGTAGCGATAATCGATGAAATGGCTGACCTTATGACTGCGTACCCTCGAGAACTGGAAGCCGCAGTGGTGCGCCTTGCTCAGATGAGTCGCGCCGTGGGTATTCACCTTATTCTTTCTACTCAACGCCCTAGCGTACAGATTATTACTGGACTCATTAAAGCGAACATCCCTTCACGTCTTGCGCTACAAGTTTCTTCACAAATTGATTCACGTACCATTCTTGACATGGGGGGCGCTGAAAAACTCCTAGGAGCTGGAGATATGTTGTACCTCTCGGGTGAAATGAGTAAACCGCGACGTATTCAAGCTCCTTTTGTTAGTGAAGAAGAAATTAAGAGCATCGTGAAATATATTGTGGATACCCACGAAGATGAACTTCCTGACGAAATCGACCTCACTGAAGTTATGCACGATAACAGTGTATTCGCCGCATCAGTTGGTAGCAGTAGTGATAACGAAGATGAACTCTACGAGGATGCAAAACGAGTGATAATTGAAGCAAAGAAAGGCTCTACGTCTTTCTTGCAGCGGAAACTACGTGTGGGATACGCTCGAGCGGCTCGCCTCATGGATATGCTCGAAGAGCGTGGTGTTGTCGGTGAAGCAGAAGGCTCCAAACCACGAGAAGTACTTGTTGGACTAGACGATGACACAAATATGAATAATCCTGAAGAAACCGATGCCGATGACTACGATGTAGCGTACTCTGAAGAAAAAACTGATGACGAAAAAGGAGAGATCGAAGAAGATGAGGAGGAAGACAATCTAAGGTTATAGTGAGCAGGTTATAGGTTATAGAGACGACGATTATGAACACTCAAGCGGTAAAAAAACAAATTAAAAGTTACCGAGACCTAATCGTATGGCAAAAAAGTATGACGTTGGTCACCGACATGTATACTCTGACTCAAGCATATCCACAACATGAAATATACGGTATAACTTCTCAACTACGAAGAGCGTCCATATCCATTCCATCAAATATTGCCGAAGGGTTTTACAGAAGCTCTAGAAAAGATTACAGAAATTTCTTGTATAATGCTTTTGGTTCTGGAGGAGAACTGGAAACTCAACTTACGATAGCTGAATCTCTAAAGTACGGCGATCCTCAAATACATAAAAGAGTGACCAAACTTCTCAGTGAAGTGATGGCTATGCTGAATACCTTAATTTCTAAACTAAAGAGTTAAACGTCACTATTCACTATTCACTAAATTATGCTCCCCCACCACTCGAGAATAACCAAATATCTTTTTGCAGCATTCGTATTAATCGTACTCGTATACGCATATTTCGAAGCACGAAATATACTGTATGGTCCTCAGATAGTTCTCGAATCTACAGAAGCAATTACGGTGCACGACGAACTAATAGAAATACGAGGCACGGTTAAGAATGTAGTAGAAATTACTCTCACTGGTCGCCCCTTATTTATAGACGACACAGGTCTCTTTACCGAGAGGTTACTTTTGGTAGAAGGATTAAATCGTTTTATTTTTGAGGCACGAGACAAGTTTGATAACACTGACCGAAAGGTACTTCAGGTTATATACCAGCCAACCGAGGACATACAGCGGAATTTTAGAGAAACTGATACTATACAAGAACCATTAGAGGATAATTAGATTATATGACAGCAGCAAAAAAGAAAAAAGAAGAAAAAGTAACGAAGAAAAAAACTCCAGCAAAAGTTGATACAAAGAAACCAGAAGTTTCTGAAGTTGAACAGAAAAAGACCAACTCAAAACTGGATGCTGCGATGGCTGATATCAAAAGTAAGTTTGGTGATGACGCTATTATGACACTTGGTGAAAGTGAGCGGGTTGACGTAGATACCATTTCTACAGGCTCAATCGGCATCGACTGGGCACTCGGCATTGGTGGACTTCCCCGTGGTCGCATCATTGAAATTTACGGTCCTGAGTCTTCTGGAAAAACTACCCTCTCCTTACACGTTATAGCCGAAGCACAAAAAAAAGGTGGCGTCTGTGCATTTATTGATGCAGAACATGCACTTGACCCTGTGTACGCAAAAAAACTGGGGGTAAAAACAAATGACCTTCTTATTTCACAGCCAAACCACGGAGAACAGGCGCTTGAGATTGTAGAGAGCCTGGTACGCACAGGAAACCTTGATGTAATCGTCATCGACTCCGTTGCAGCTCTCACACCAAAGGATGAAATCGAAGGAGATATGGGGGCTCACCAAATGGGTAAGCAAGCACGTCTTATGTCGCAAGCCATGCGTAAACTCACTGCCATTAGCGCAAAGAGCAAGACTATCATCGTCTTTATCAACCAAGTTCGCATGAAAATAGGAATGGTCTTTGGAAATCCAGAAACAACGACCGGAGGAAAAGCGTTAAAATTCTATTCGTCTGTGCGAATTGATATTCGTCGTATTGCACAGATTAAGAAAGGTACTGAAGTTATGGGAGGACGCCATCGTGCAAAAATTGTCAAAAACAGAGTTGCTGCACCATTTCGTATCGCTGAATTCGACCTAATATTTAATGAAGGAATTTCACGTGAAGGAGAACTTCTGGCTCTTGGAGAAAAACTCAGTGTAGTAGAGAAATCTGGAGCATCATACAAATTCGATGACATTTCACTCGGACGCGGATATGATTCTGCCCGAACATTTTTACGAGAGAATAAGCAAGTGGCAAGTGCAGTTCTTAAAGAAATTCGTGTGAATTTAAAGGACGCTACATAATTGCACTATATATATTCAATAAAATTATTACGGAATACCATAACACTGTATTTAAGATGTTATTATATAGATATGGCTTTCGTTTCTAAACACGAACTGCAACCAGAAGTTGAAAAACAGCTATACGAGCAATTAGCTGATTTGTTTTTAGCGAACCAAAGAAAAAAGGATTGCACTAACCTAATATATGAACTATTTACAAAAACCGAACGTCTTATGTTCGCCAAACGTATTGCTATCATTGCTCTTCTTGAAAGAAACTATACACCGTATAGCATATCTCTTGCACTGCAGGTAAGCGAATCTACCGTAGCTCGGATAGACGCAAAACGCTCGCAAGGAAAATATACAAGCATTCTGAAAACTACTAAAAACAGGCAGTACCGATTGAGTATGCTTGGGACGTTAGAAGCTTTACTTACACTAGGCTTTCCTGGCGTAGTAGCTAAAAAAGCGCGCGCTCAAATGCGCAAAGACATAGAATCGTGGAGAGCAGGAGCTTAGCGAACCAAGAAGTAACCTACTCCGCACCATGCGTAGTAGTTTACTTGATATAATATCTTATTTACTGCGATGCATCGCAGTAAATAAGATAAATAGTAGATTGTTAACATATTAAATATGTGAACCAATTTAAAAACATTCTATCGAAGACAATCTACACTAAATTGCGCAACTCTATCAAATGCGTATAATCCTCAAATATGCTTAGTTATACAGCAGTGAAGCCAGGGGTGTTAATCGTGCTTGATGGTAACCCATATGAAATTACCGCAGTGAGCGGTGTGGTCAAAAAGCAGCGCCAAAAACCCCATAACAGTGTGAAAATGAAGAACCTTCGTAGTGGTGCGACTGTTGAGAAAACTTTTACGCAGGCGGATAAAATAGTGGAAGCAGATATCGTTACCCAAGAAATCCAATTTATATATGCAAACCGCGGTGACGTGGTATTTTCGGACCCGAAAAATCCTAGTAATCGATTCTCTTTGTCTGAGGAAATACTTGGAGGAACGCTCAACTATATACGAGAAGGAGACATCGTTGCTGCACGTGTTTTCGAGGACCCGTCTCACCAAGGTGAAGACCGGGCAGGCGACATAATCGGTATTACAATACCTATTAAAGTAGACTTGAAAGTTGCTGAAGCTCCACCAAATATAAAAGGTAATACGGCTTCGGGTGGAAATAAGGTAGTAGTACTTGAAACTGGTCTACATGTAACCACACCACTCTTTATCGAAGCGGGAGATACTATTCGTGTTAATACAGAGAGCGGGACCTACGTTGAGCGTGCATAAGAAAAACCGCTCGACCATAATGATAGCCGAGCAGTTTACGCTGTTTTTCTCTATACCTGGAAGCATTCTTTTACCCGAAGAGTGCAAATAATATATTCATCCCTTCGCGACGTAATCTAGAGATGAGAAACTTTTTTTGTTTGCAGAGTCATCTCTCCTCCTCCTGGTACGTTTGAACTTGGCGCCAACAAAACAAAGCGATTGTGACTCCAGCAGCCAATGCGGCAACGCCAATAGAAACGAAAGGTGCAGCTTCAATGAGCCTACTGCCCATGTTCGAAACCACAGGAGCGTCTCCAATGGTCTCAAAAGTGCCGATTAACATCCCGAGCGCCAACAAGATAGAGAAGGTGCATCCAGCTGCTACCGTCGCGGCAATAACAATATTATGCATAAGATTCATAATGAATCCTCCTTGTTGAATAGAAGCTAAAAGAACGTGTGTAGGTTATACACGATTTTATGGAAAAAGAAAAGAAAATCGCTCAAAGGAGCGATTTTCTTTATTTCATTATGTAGGCGAGAAGTCCCATTTCGCGAGCCCGTTTGATTGCTCGAGTAACGTCGCGTTGATGTTTTGCGGTAAGTCCTGTTCGAAGACGTGCCATAATACGCCCGTGTGGGTTTAGGAATTTCTTTAATACTTCGACGTCCTTATAGTCGATGTATTTAATACCGTTTAGTGAAAAATAATCTGCACTCATATGTCGGCCTATAATACACTTTTACATAGGGTTTTCAAGCCCAGCACTAACTTTAGTATGACACTCCGTGCAAGCAGAGTTTCGACTCTGCAATACTAAAGTTAGTGCTGGATAAAGTGTTTTTGCTCTTTATCCTAAGTAGTTCTGTATTTTAGTTTGAAAATGGAATGCAGAACTAAATATAACTTTTTATGTTTTAGTCTAGAAATTAGATGTGATACGAGGCGTGCAAGAAAAAATACGCGATAACGTATACATAAGTACGTTGAGCGTGTTTTCGAAGCTGGTCCAGAAATTCTCCCCTATGGAAAGGGGAAGAATTGGGACAGAAATTCAGCATAGTCGCCTATGCTCGTTGCTTCATTCCACAAAGTAACGCGCTAATTTCTAGACTAGAACGGGATGTCGTCTGGATCAATGTCTTCTTCCGGGTACTCTATCCCCCCTCCCGCTGCTGCTGGCTTTGGTTCTGCATCTTAGTCCCCTTTTGCAACAGTAGATGAAGTTCCTGCGCTTCCTGCTCCTGCGGAGCGCGGACCGAATTGCACTCTATCTGCAACTACTTCAGTACGATATTTCTTTACTCCGTCTGCTTCCCAGCTACGTGTTTGCATACGCCCCTCAATGAAAGCTGAGCTACCTTTTTTGAGATACTGCGCTACTAATTCAGCTTGGCGACCAAAAACTACAATATTGTGATAATCCACTTGTTCTTTCTTATTTCCCTCTTTATCTTTATATACCCTATTTGTAGCAAGAGAGAACGTTCCAACTTGAACACCACTTGGAAGAGACTTTAATTCGGGGTCTCTTGTTAGGTTTCCATATACCATTGCTTTGTTTATGTACATATTCTATTTCTATTTACTTGTGTGGCGCATTATAGCAAAAAAGCACCCGAGAGGGGTACTTTTTTATTCTTACTCTTTCTCTTTTTTGTCTTCTTCTTTCTTCTCTTCAGCTTCTTTGTCGTCTCCGACAAGATCTTTTATTGATTTTTCAAGCTGTTCTTGCGAAACTTCTCCACCTTCCTCTGTAACTGTCTTCTTTTCGAGTACTCCTGTTGTTTTTATCTCTCGAAGAATGTTGTTTTGTGCAGTTTGTAATTGTGCACGAGTTTCTTCGCGAGTAGTTTTGAATAGGATGTGGCGGAGTACTTGTGCATTAGTAACCAAATCTTCGTCTCGAAGTGCAATTGCTTCTCCAGCTGCCATCTCAAACTTCATCCATCCAAAATACGCTTGTTCGTATTTTGTTTTTTTCCCTCCATTGTTAACAAACATCGGGTAGCTAAGTGTGGTCATTTCTGGAGTTCCTTCTGTAATAAATGAACCACCACGCTTTTCAATCGCGCTACGTAATTTGGCAACCTCACCTTCAAGGTCATCTGCTACTACGGTAGGTAAAATATGATATCCAAGCTCATATACTTGCACTTCTGCATTGTCTGCACTGATTTCATCGTTTGTGTTGTTCTCTTCTGCTGTCATGTTGGGTGAGAATAGCATAGCTGTTACGGCTGGGCAAGGCTATCTAGAGCCACAAAGATAGCTGGATGCCGCCTAAAAAGCTTTTTAATTGCACAAAAACTCGTTTCAAAAACCTTCCCAATGCTTTGGCATTGCCGATCTTTTCTCAACATCGTCTTGGCAGACAATTATTCAAACTTTCGTCATGACATCAAGCTATCTTTGGGGCTCTTGGCCTTTAAAAACACGGTTTGAGCGTTTTTTTGTAACTGTTTGGCTACTGTATCAAAATCCTCTCCCCTAATCTCTGCGATGGCTTTAATGGTATCTATAACAAACACAGGTTCGTTACGTTTGCCTCTGTGAGGCTCTGGGGCAGCATATGGCGCATCTGTCTCAGCAAGCATCATGTCGAGTGGTACGTCACGTACTACTTCTGCTAATTCAGGGGCAAACGTAATTACGCCAGGAAAAGCTATGGTAAAACCAAGCTCTAAGTATGCCCGAGCAATTTCTTTTGTGGATGTAAAAAAGTGTGCATTGCCTCGAACTGCACCTCCATAGGTCTTCTGATAAAGCTCGAGTACCTCTAGCGCATCGTCATGTGCGTCAGTACTATTTTCTGATGGGCGAACATGGAGCATTAGTGGTAAATCGTTCTCGGCGGCGAACACCACCTGCGCTTCAAATATTTCTCTCTGGTGTACGTACACCTCTTCTTTTGGAGTTCTGTAATAATCGAAACCGCACTCTCCCACTCCTACTACCTCGTCACATAAAAGTTCCTCATATACTTTCGTATCAAATTTTTCATTTGTATCTGTCGGATGTACACCAATAGTTGCTCCAACTACCTGCTCTTCTTTTTTTGCCAGCTCTATTGCTTGTTTACTCGTCTCTAACGAGACTCCCACTACTATATTAGTGACTCCTTCTTCTTTCATGCGCTGTAAAACATCCTCTCGATCAACATCGAATTTCGTTTCGTATAGGTGTGAGTGTGTGTCGATATGCATAGTTTTACGCCTACTAGGAATTATCGTATTGTTCTTCCATCTCGGCATTGTACACATCCAGCGCTGCTTCGTGATCTGTCTCCGCTTTCGTTTTTTCTGTCTCAGAAAAGAATCTGGGGTCAACCCGAACTTTTCCCGCATTCTCATGCATAATTTTTATAACTTCGTCTATGTTATCCTGTTTTACAATCACTCCATACATGGTACTAGTATGGTCATGAAAATAGGCGGAATCATCGGCTGTCTCGTATTGCACCATTTCGGGAGCCAACTGTATGAGTTCGTTCATTCGCTGATGTAAGAGCTTCGTGTAAAGTACGGGTTCGTAAATTCCTTCAAAAACGCTTTCCCATTCAAAAAGAATAAACATTTCGTCTTCTTGTAAGTTAAGACCGTCCCCGATATCATCGCTTGTTATTACAATAAATTCAGGAAGTCCGTATCCTTCGAGGCTTCCTTTCGCAAGTAAAACGTCAGTATCTACTTGATGCTCACTTTTCCCAAGCTTTCGTCCTAAGACACGTAATTGCAGATGCACATCGTGCCGCTTAATATCCATCTCCGAAATAGCAGACTTAATTCGGTCTATTTTGTAAGGGTTCGTTGCACCCTTCTGTTTAACAGAAAGTTCTTTCATTTTTCCTCCTAACTCGACATGTGATTCAAGGAGTAGTTTGTAGCTATCTTTCAGAGTTTCCATGTCACCGGCACCAAGAAGTTTCTCAATCATAGCCGTGGAAACAAGTTTTCTGGTTTCTTGTTGGCAAGTACTGCCCCTTTTACGATTTTATTTGTTTCTGGCATAAATGGATTGAGCATTCGTGTAATTAAGTATAGCTCTAGAGTTAACTCTTGAATTAATTCAATACCTTTCTCCTTGTCCACTTTAATGACTTTAAAAGGCTCGGTAGTTGTAATTTTCTCATCTAAATCACCAATGCGCCTCCAAACATAATCGAGTGCTTCGTCTATTCTAAATTTTTCGATTGCCACAGTGTATTCTTCAGGGAAACCAACCGCATCTGGTCGCTCTATTGGATTCTCTAAATGAGTTTCTGCCAACTTCATAATTCGCGCCACAAGGTTTCCGTAACCGTTTACTAGCCCAGCTGTGTACCATTCGTCGAGGCGCTCCCATGTTATGTCTGTGTCATCCACAGGATGCACATGTCGTGTGAGCAAGTATCGCGTTGCGTCCGTTCCATATTTTTCTACCAGTTCGAATGGACTGATGACATTTCCGATAGATTTACTCATCTTTTGTCCATCACTGTTTATGAATCCGTGATACAAGATTAAATCTGTTGTTGGTAACCCCGCAGACATTAAAATAGCTTGCCAAATGATAGTTTGGAAACGAATCTGATCCTTCCCTGCAACTTGCATGGTTTCGCCACCTTCCCAAAACTTTTTAAAGTTTCTTTTTTCGTCAGACGGCCAACCAAGTGTTGAAATATAGTTGGTAAGCGCGTCAAACCAGACGTACATTACCTGTGTGTCATCACCTGGAACTGGGATTCCCCAGCTCATTCGCTCTTTATCTCGTGAAATACTCAAATCTTCAAGTCCATTTTTGATAAACGTAATAGCCTCTTCTCGTCGCCAATCTGGTAGAGTTCTTTTTTCGTCGCTTAATAATTCTAATAGTTTGTCTTGATATTTACTCAAGGCAAAGGACCAGTTTTCTTCCTCGATTTCGACTGGTTCCATGTTTGGGTGATTTGGGCATTTTCCCTCTACCAAATCGGCGTCCCGCAGAAACATTTCATCCCCAACACAATACAAACCTTTATATGCTTTCTTGTATATATCCCCCGCAGCCTCGCACCGTTTCCAAATTTCTGTCGCGGCTTCTTTGTGTGCATCACTTGTAGTGCGAATGAAATTATCGAATGAAAGCCCAAGTGCGCTTTCTAGATTCTTAAATTCCTTCGCGTAGCGATTAGCATACGCCTGCCTATCAACTCCCTCTTCATCGGCTTTTTGGGCAATCTTTTGTCCATGTTCATCAGTGCCTGTTGAAAAGAACACTTCGTGACCCATGAGGCGCCAGAAACGTGCAAATACATCGGCCTGCACTAATTCCATTGCAAAACCTATATGTGGCACGTCGTTAACATATGGAAGAGTCGTCGTTATGTACTTAGCCATGCTATTTTTCTTGTTTTTCAAGTACATGTCGTGCTTTACCCATGTCCATAAACATCTCTTGTATCGCAGCTGCCACAGGAACTGCGAGCAGCATACCTAATACTCCCGCCAATTTTGCACCAACGAGTAACGCTAAAATCACTAATATTGGTGGGACACCAACCACTTTTGTAACAACAAGAGGATAAATCAAGTGATTTTCAAATTGTTGAATGATTATATAAAATGCAGTAACTCCTAAAGCTAATCCTGTGCCACCCGTGGAGAAAGCAATCGCAATAGCTGGAATAGCAGCAAGAATTGGACCAAACACAGGTATAAGCTCCATAACACCTGCTATAACCGCAAGTACAAGAGCGTACTGTATTCCTATAATTGATAGACCGAGGTACGTCAGGACTCCAATGAGCACCGCCAGCAAAAACTGCCCTTGCATCCAAAGACCTATCTTCACTTGTGCACGTCGCCATAAGTCAATGACGTATTCTTCATGCCGAATAGGGGTAAGGATTCGCAAGAACTCTTCAATACCACGTTCATTCACGGCAAAATAAAAAGAGAATACGACTATGAGGACAAAACTTATCGCACCTCCAAATATGACACTCATTACTGAAAGGAAGTTTCCCGATAATCCTGTAAGAAATGTGTTTAAGTCTTTTACTGTTTCTCCAAGAGTAAAGCCATTGATTAATGTTCGTGTTTCTAAAATTTTATCTTCAACCAGAGCATCATTTGCTCCTATGGTTTCAAGATAGGAAGGAACAGTAGCGAGAAAACTAGACGTCTCTTCGAGTACCGGTGGCAAGAGAAAAAATACAATACTAAAAAA
Organism: Minisyncoccota bacterium; assembly: GCA_016763615.1. GTDB lineage: Bacteria > Patescibacteriota > Minisyncoccia > Phycocordibacterales > UBA2100 > UBA2100. The sequence continues at coordinate 13,251 of JAESTJ010000014.1, forward strand.
CACCCCAAAGAATAACGAATACACTCCGAGTATCGCTAATACACGCGGGACTCTATATTTTGTTAGGGTCTTTGCAGCTGGTTCGATTGCTGACGCAATCACGATTGAGGTCAATACAATAAGCGCCAATTCTCGCAGATGCCAAAGCAACGCTGCAGCGGCAATGAAGAGTAGTATTCGTACAATCGTGCCTGTAGTAATAGAAAATGTCATGTCCTTCATAGGGACAGAATAGCATGCACGGCGTACAGGAGAAAGAAAATTAGAGTTCTAAGGCTTCTATCAGAGCGTTAAGTGCAATGCGCTTTTGCTCTCCAGTATCCCTATCGCGAAGTGTCACTGTGTTGTCTTCAAGTGTGTCAAAGTCGATAGTTATACAATATGGTGTGCCAATTTCGTCTTGGCGACGGTAACGCTTTCCTACATTACCGTTATCGTCAAACATTATTTGTGGAATGGTTTCTTTGAGTTCTTCAAACACTTCACGTGCTTTTGCAACAAGGTCTGGTTTGTTTTTCATGAGGGGAAACACTGCTACTTTTATTGGAGCAAGTTCTGGTTTAAGTTTCAAAAATACACGTGTATCTTCGTTCATTTCGTCTTCTGTGTATGCTTCTGCAAGAACCGCCATCAGGGCACGCTCTACTCCAAATGATGGCTCAATAACATGAGGAATAAAAGGAACTCCTTCGATTGGGGTAAATGTCATTTTTTCTCCGCTTCCCTCTTGATGACTCTTAAGGTCGTGATCGGTTCGGTACGCCAACCCCAAAAGTTCATCAAATCCTTTTCCAGGGTAATTGTATTCAAAATCGATGGTGCGTTTTGAATAGTGAGCAAGTTCATCTGCTGGTACTTCATACTCGCGTATATTTTCACGAGAGAGCCCCAGTGCGTCGGTCCATTTTAATACTTGCTCTCGCCACTTTTCAAACTCGCTCTCCCACGTACTTTCCTCAACAAAATATTCAATTTCCATTTGTTCAAATTCTCGTGTACGAAAAATAAAATCTCTCGGAGCAATTTCATTTCGGAATGCCTTGCCAATTTGTGCGATGCCAAATGGTAACTTTGGTCGCATAGTGTCTAAGATATTCTTAAAGTTTACGAAAATTCCTTGTGCAGTTTCTGGACGTAAATAGCTCTTTGTATCTCCCTGAGCACCCACTTTGGTCTCGAACATGAGGTTAGAATCACGCTTTTCACCGAGTTCCCCCTTACATTTTGCATCGGGACATTTAGAAGTATCTTCCAAATGATCCTCACGAAAACGTTTTTTGCATTTTGAACACTCGATAAGTGGATCGGTAAAACCAGCGCCTGTGTGGCCACTTACTTCCCACACCTTTTCATTCATTAAAATAGCAGAATCGAGCCCGTACATGTCGCTGCGCCCATCGACAAATGTGTCCCACCACAGTTTCTTGATATTATTTTTTAGAGCGACGCCCAATGGACCATAATCCCACGTACCTGCAAGACCTCCGTAGATTTCTGAACCCTGAAAGATAAAACCACGACGTTTTGCAAGACTCACTATCTTTTCCATTGTTGTATTATCTGCCATGACGATAAATATACCAACAATTTTATATTTACGCACTGTTACTGTATCTTATATTGCAATACAAACGTGCAGTACATTAGATGTAGTTTTAGGAGCACAAGCAAAACGCTGCGAATAATATCGAGCATATAATGAGTGGCGCTTTGTGTAGTGCGACAACAAAATACGCTAATGTAGTGTGCGTGTAACTTATTGCACGATGATTGAATAGATATCAGCAAAATCTGTCTCATTCAAGCTTGTCGATAAGTCATCGAATGGAACTGAAACGGGAAGTTCTACGAAGTTATCAATACCAGTAAGTTTTTGATTTTGTATGAGCACTGGTGTTTCTCCTATTTGGCTGGTACTTGGTACGAGTCCGATTGAAAACGCGACTCGCCGTGGAGTTTGTTCACCCACTCCTGTGTTGGGTAACAGTTTCCCAATACGCCATGTCACTGTTCCATCATTTTCGTTAAAGGTGACATGTTCTACCGATGGACTTACGGTACCCAACCATCGAACATATGGCGGTAGCGTTGCGGTGACTCTCGCATCACGAATAAGGCTTGTCGTATTTGAAATTTCTCACAAAATTCCGTAGGTCGTTTCGTGTTCAACTTTTGGAGGTAATGGCCCAACGCTTCCTAGAGGGTTTTCAAAGTAGAGCGCACGGCCAGAAAACCCAGCGTCTGTCGCGATTCTAATCTCCTCACTCACTGTTGCCTGAATAGTTTCAGGGACACTTCCTTCTGAAAGTCGTTGTCCTGCGGCATGCAATTCAATTTTTATTGTTGGATCTTGAACGGCGAGCAGGTCGTTGGCTATACTTGGTGTTAACCGAATAAGAAGTGTTCCTTCCTTTCCGGCTGGAATAAGCTTTAAGTCACCCTTTGTTGTTGTCTTATCCCAAAGAACTACTGAGTCGATGGAACGATAAAAACCGCGGTCAGCTGTGATGTTGAACGGGTCGAACCCTGAACCACTAATGGTCGCGGCTATTACTACGTCAGTGAGTGATATGTCGAGATTGTTTCTCCACGTTAGTGTGATAGGAACTGTTTCTCCTGTTACTGCTATATAATTCTCAGAGGTAAGTTCATCACATGCGAGAGACATGCCTAAGAATGGTCGTGTGACCGCCACCTCTTGTTCTAATTCAGCAAGTACAACATCGACCAGGCTTGATTCAGGAGTCTTTCTTGTACCTGCTACAAATTTAAAAATACGTGTGTCTCCAGTTTGTCCGTCAAGTACTCCTAAAATCCTAATGGTGCGCTCTTCTCCTGGCTCCAGATTACCAAGATTCCATAATCCAGCAGATTCAGTTTCGGGAGATGTGCTATTTACCTCAAATCCAAATGGATACGATGCGCGGAGTACTACATCATTCACTGCCGTTTTGGCACGTGAAGTTATCGTTGCGGTCATGTCTATACTTTGCCCAGCCACAGCCTGTGTATTCATAACAAGAGAAATTTCTAGTGTTCCAGAGGCAACTAGTACGGTGTGCTTTGCATCTGAGAAGAAGAGGGCACTTGAGCCACTTAAGCGATATTCAAGCGCTACACTAATGTCTTGTCTGTCACCATCTCGCCCAAATAATACTGCTCTGATAGTTCCATTACGTGTGCCGCCAGGTTCTATGGATCCCAGAGGAATTCTCTGTGTTTCCATTGTTGCTGAAAGATTAGCTGGTTTTCGAGTACCAGGAGGATAGGTAATGACCAAGTCGGCTAATTCAAGCGTGGCACTATTGTTATTGCGAACAGCTACTTGCAACTCGAGCACCTCCCCTCCATCAACAGTTCGTGGACCGTTAATAGCAATATCAATTTTGTTTGATGTTACTACATTTGAACCTGAAGCGATGAACGACACTGCAACACCTCCTGCAACAACAAACACCAATACAGCAATTATTAAAAGTATACTTGGCCATGAATACGAACGTGGTAGTAATGGTTCTCTTTTTGGAGGAGGTGTTTGCTCTTTCCAATCTTCTGGTATTTTCCTTTCTAGACTTGTAAGTGGGCGTCGGGGACGCTTCATAGGCTGTGTGCCGCGAGAGTACATCTGTTCTTTTAAGTCCCCTATGCGACCTGGCTCACTAAATTCAGGTTTCTCGGGTTCAGCTCCACCCTTCGGAGGTCGTATTCCATCCATATCCATACTCAGCAGTATAACAGGTTAGGTTTTAGGGTTTAGATTTTAGGGTTTAG
>JAESTJ010000015.1 GCA_016763615.1 Minisyncoccota bacterium
GGTAGGACATTCGACCACCAGTCACTAAGTATAATTTACGCCTTGCAGGCTCAATTCTACTAAGTGCTTTTGCGACCAAACTTTCAGTGACTGAAAGGAACATGAAAGTTGAAGTACTCTTGTGGTGGTCTGGGCTCGTACAAAATATTGTAGGACTCGGCTGCTTGCATGTCACCACCCATCACTAAGTATTTTTTTCGTGCCGGGCACTCAAAAATACTAAGTGTGTTTGGTCTGGGCTCGTCTGTTTTCGCTGCGCTCAAACATGACTCCGCCTCGGACAACTAAAAAACAGTGCGCAGGCACTGTTTTTCTTAACGTTGTCCGCCCGGTAGGACTCGAACCTACGACATTCGGCTTAAAAGGCCGCTGCTCTACCAACTGAGCTACGGGCGGATGTTCGAAAATATAGCATATGTAAGCTATTTTCACAGTATATTGTATACCCAGTACTAACTTTATTGTAATGTATTTCACGCACATGATTTTAGTTAGACAATAAAGTTAGTGCTGGGTATAGTATTTCAGATGAATGAGCTTATAGTTATCCTACATAATATACGGAGCACCCATAATGTCGGTTCAATCTTCCGTTCAGCTGATGCATTTGGCGTTGGAAAAATATATCTCACTGGCTACACTCCATCGCCCATAGACAGATTTGGGCGACCACAAAAAGACATTGCAAAGACTGCACTCGGAGCAGAGAAGTATATTCCGTGGGAATCTACCGACGTCAATGACGTAATGGCTACACTAAAGAAAGATGGTTTTGAGATAGTAGCAGTAGAGCAAGACAATAGGTCAGTATCCCTGCAAGATTGCGCTCCATCAAAAAGAGTTGCACTTATTTTTGGTAATGAAGTGAAGGGAGTTTCAAAACAACTGAGAGAAAAAAGCGACACAATTTTGGAAATACCAATGCTTGGTAAGAAAGAGTCACTTAATGTAAGTGTTACCGCAGGAATAGTCCTATTTCATTTGCAAAAAAATATTAGGAGGTAGAGGTGTTGAATATATCAGTTAACTGACATATTCAACACGGTTTGGTGTAATCGATATATACTTATTTATTTTGACCCAGATTTCCAAGAATCAATTGCAAGATTGGCCTTTATACGTAAATGTTTTTGAGGACTACCAGTAATTCCAAGCGTCAGAGCAGTTTCTATCATTCCTATCAAACTTGCTCGTGCCTTTTTACGCTTAAAAATCTTTTCGATATGTTCAAGTTTTCCCAGTTCGAGTTGTTTTTGTAGTCGTAATACAGTGCCCATACCCACTTTAAATATATGTATGATTTCGTATGTAGAATATTTATGCACAAGTAGTCCTATTATACCAACTCGTTTTGCTAGCATAATCTGCTCCGATGGAGATAGAACTTCAAATAAAGTACGAGACAATTCTTTGCGGGTTGAGTGAGCAATGAATAAATCGATAAGTTGCGTATGTAGGTAGTTCTTGATTTCTTTCGAGATCTTTTTCTTCGAAACGTTTACCATAACTAGAGTATATCAGTTAACTGACATATATTATTACGGGTATATAATTATTTGTAAGTAATGTTTGTAGTCAATGGTAGGGTAATGCTGTTTTTTTAAACGCTAGTAATTAAATACATCGACGGTCCGACGATTCTCATCGAGAAGCCGAATAATTTCGTAACTCTCTTTCCATAGAGGGTCATTTTGATTGAGGAAAATACGCCATTCCTTAGCGGAGTAAAAATCAGAATCCTTGGCATACACACCATTGCAGAAGTTGTGCGTAAGTCGTGGCTGGATGCGCTCGCGACACGCTTGTGAGAGACCAGAGAAACCATTAACGTTACTGGTTACGTAGGCACATCGTTGAAAATTTTCTGAAAACGTAACACATGCATCGCCAAACTCTTTCAAATTTTCAATAGTTGGAGGCACCACTTCTCTTGGGTTAATACATAAAGAGGATAAGGTAGGTTCAAAATCCTGCGTATCACTTAAGAATCCGGAACACCGATTCACTCGAAAAGAGACTCCAACTGGTGATTGGCGAGTCGCTATAATAGCGCTTTCTCCTGGGCGAAGATATATATCCTGTAGTTCATTTACTTCTCCTGCGACATAGAGCTCTGTTCCTTGGGGAATACCAATCCATGTATCACTAATCATGCTTTGTAGTGACCAGTCACTTATGTTTATTGGTTGAGCATTATCTTTGTTAGCACGTATCTCGACATACTCGTAAAAAATGTCATCAACGTTTACTGTATCGGTATCTTTGACTATCTCAATCATTCCAGCTACTGGCGAAAACTCACCGAGTTCGTCTAAATCAACTTCTGCGGGTGATCTTGTAGACCCAACAGTGAGGGGTCCAGTAATGAGACTAGTTATTTCTGAAAGAAAGTTTGTCTGAAAGAAAGTATTTGTAACACTCGTTGGAGATTCACGGAATGATTTAAAAACAGACCATAAAACTGTTAGAGCAATAATTACAAGAACAATAAAAATTATTTTCCGTATCATAATTATATAGTAGCAGTGTCAGGTGTATCACCAAGCATCTTTTTTAATTCCTCGCGTGCCACTGAAGAGTCACTCCATTCTTCTTTTTGGCCATTGGCGCGCATAATAAAAGGATCAGTCCCTTTCCCTGTAATAAGTACAGCGTCTCCTTTACCAGTTTTTGCCAGCTCTAAGGCTGTTCTAATAGCCTTACGTCTATCCATAACTACCTGAGGTTTTTTCTGCATACCCGCTGCCATTTCTTGTACTATAGATTCTGGATTTTCGTCGTAGGGGTCTTCGTCGGTAAGAATGATACGCTCACAATACTTTTCGGCTAGTGCTGCCATTTTAGGTCGTTTCCATGTGTCACGTCCACCTCCCGTATTACCAAGTACACAAATTTTTGTTCGATTCGGAAACGCGGTGTACAATTTTTCTAAAGATTCTAGGGTATGGGCGTAGTCAACGATAACATCAAAATTTTGACCCTCATCTATTGGTTCCACTCTGCCAGGAATAAGGCGTGTTGCTTCAAGTCCAGCACGAATGCTTTTTGCTTCAATACCAAAAGTGTGCGCAAAAGAAGCAGCAGCAAGCATATTCATGACGGTAAATTCTCCAGGGATAGGGGAATGTATGGAGGTTTCATTAAAAGTAATGTTGGTGCCACTTTCGTCAGTGCTCCAAGGTTCTGCGTAGGTAAGAGCGTATGGAGTAGCTATTTCTACATCTAATCCAAGAAAATCAGGACCGTATTCATCGTCTGCATTTGCCACAATGACGCGAGGGCGTTTTCTCGAGTCTACGAGCCCTTTACCAATAGAAAATTTTGCGTGTATGTAGTTGGCAAATGAGCCATGGACTCTATATGTTCTGCTGCGATGTTTGTAAAAATAAGCGCGTCAGTATCTATACCAACATGTCGGAACTGCTTGGCACCTTCGGAGGTCATTTCAACTATTACCCAGTCGCATTTAGCATCAACAACTTTTCGCAAGAAACTTTGCAAAAAGAATCTTCCCGGCATGGTCATCTTGCGTTTATTTGGCTGAGAATTTTCTCCTATTTTAAAGCGGATGGTGCTTACCAATGCTGTGGTGTACCCAGCGTGCTCCAAGATTGAATTAACAAATTCGCATACACTCGATTTACCTTTTGTACCAGTGACGGCCACTACTTTCAGTTCGCGTGATGGGTATCCATACAATCGAGCACCGACCCACGCAAGAGTGCGGTGATAGAGTGGGCTCAATGTTGTATAGAGCTGTGTAGGAATAAACTTTTTTAAGTTGTCCATAATTGTTGTACAGTTTTATTAAGCGAGGACTTTAAGTGCTCGTTTCAGTCGCTCGCTCGCACCTGCTACATCTCTTGGAACCTCCTTAAGTGCACTGCGTGCCTCAGATATCGAGTACCCCATAGCTGCGAGGGCGTCGATAGCATCGGTGTCTTCTTTAAGAGAAGGGTTTCCAATAACTTTACCAACCTTGTCGCTTAGTCCAAGAATAATTTTTTGCGCGCTTTTCGCTCCAATCCCAGAGACTTTAGTTAAATACGAAGTATCACCTTGCGCTATAGCACTTATAAGAGTAGCTACGTCAGTGAGCCCAAGAATAGAAATTGCTGACTTGGGACCAATTCCTGAAATTCCTATGAGTAACTCAAAGAAAACTAAGTCCTCTCGCGTAAGGAAACCGTATAAATCGAGTGCAGTTTCGCGCACCGAGAGGTATGTCCATAGCATTATCTCCTTGTTTTCTGCTGTGTTTGCTAGTGTCTCTGGGGTTATGAATATCCTGTAACCAACTCCATGCACGTCGAGAATGCAGTATTCAGGATCCTTGGCAACTATTGTGCCTCGCAACTGTGTAATCATTACGCAAATCATACCACGGGCGTTGCGTTTGGCGACCAAATACAGTATTATCTGGCGAATGGCAACAAGCAAATCAGGTAATAAATCAGTGCGACAAGCAGGCGTAAAGCGTGTATTTAACATGCGACGTCTTCGAACAATGAAAGCCTCAATAAAGCAGGTAGCTGATTTTGTATCTAACAAAGATAAAAAGGGAGCAGAAGCTCTGTTACCACAAGCATTTAAATCTATCGACAAAGCAGCAAAACGCGGAATTTTAAAAAAGAATACTGCAGCACGAGGAAAATCAAAACTCACTCGAGACGTTGCAGGAGTAAAATAAATAATTAAATTTAAAACAAAAAACCTCTCAGTTAACTGAGGGTTTTTTTGTTTACCTTGGTGGTCACGAATCACTAAGTATATTTCCAAGCTGCGCTAGAAATCTACTAAGTGTTCTCGAATCTTACAGATTCTGTTCAGGTTGCATGATATTCTTCCTCCGTCAGAAATATCGACAACCTCTTGCAAAGTGCTCCCAGCACTTCTCACCCGGCTCGCGATTTTCTACTCTAAAAAAGAGTAGAAAATATCGCTGTGCCCAGCACAGAAGCACGAAAGCAAAACTATTTGCTTCCTGAACTAAAAACATCCAATTAATTGGATGTTTTTAGTTCACCTCTGTGACCACCAGTCACTAA
>JAESTJ010000016.1 GCA_016763615.1 Minisyncoccota bacterium
GGATAATCAGTGGATGAGCCCTGAACGGATGATCTTTAGCCGGTGGTTCTTCGTGGCAGACGTCAAGCACCGCACCTGCAAGGCGCCCGCTATCAAGGGGTGGTAGTGACGTGCGAGTCGCTGAACGCGCGGCGCAACTTTATTTAGACGGGTGGGCGCCAGTGGTACTTTTTAGTGGTTCTGGATCAATTCATAATGACAGGATAGGACGTAAGCAATTTGCTGGCAGCACAGAGGCAGAGGTGTTCGCTGAGATTGCTAAAGACATGGGAGTTTCCGGTAAGGACATAATCATTGAAAACAAATCACAAAATACAGGGGATAATTACGAGTTCGCCATAAAGAAGCTTAGTGAACACAACATAAAACCTGAGAGAGTAATTTTGGTACAGAAACCCTATATGGAACGACGTACGTACGCGACAGGAAAAATTTGGTTACCAGATTTGGAATTGATCGTTACGTCTCCACAGTTAACACTGGATGAATACTTAGAAGGATCGACAGACCCAGAGCATTCTATTAATGCAATTGTTGGAGATTTGCAGAGAATAAAAGAATACCCAGCAAAAGGGTTCCAAATAGAACAAGAAATTCCCAAAGAAGTCTGGGAAGCATATGAATATTTAGTGGCAGAGGGCTATAATAAAAGACTGATCAAAGCTTAGGTGGTGAGAACGCCAAAAACCCTAACTCACCATCGACCAAAAACGTACACGTATAATTATTGAAGATTGGGAATGGTAGGAGGGAAAAGGTTTGAATTTGCTACAATACAAAATATGAAGAATACCAAAGGGGTCGTATTGATACTTATCGCTTCGCTTTTGTTTGCTAGTTATGGAGTTTGGGCAAAACTTATAGGAGACGACATGGGAGTGTTTTTTCAAGGTTGGAGCAGGGGACTAATAATCGCTCTGGCACTCTTCCCTATTCTTTACTTTAAAAAACTCATTATTCCGATAGAAAGGAAGGACTGGAAATGGCTTGCTGTATTCCTGGTGTTTACCGCATTCACTCAAGCTCCACTGTTCTACGCGTTTACGCACATGGATATCGGTTCAGCCACTTTATTATTTTTCGTAAGCATGCTGCTTACAATGTATTTAGTAGGATTTCTTTTCTTGGGTGAAAAGATGAGCAGAGTAAAAGTCATTTCTTTTATTCTTGCTGGTGCTGGCATGTATATGATTTTTTCATTCTCGCTAGTTGCATTCACTTTATTGGCTGCGCTCATGGCGATTGTTAACGGAATAGCAAGTGGTGGAGAAATTCCATTTTCAAAAAAAATCTCGGGGTCATACTCAGTACTTTATATTACATGGTTGAGTTGGATTATTATCGCCATTACGAATGCTCCAATATCAATATTTTTGGGTGAACCTCAATTGTTGCCTTCACTTGATATAGTGTGGCTTTGGCAGCTTGGCTACACTGTAGCGAGTATGCTCGCATTCTGGTTAATAATAGAAGGGTTGAAATCTGTCGAGGCTGGAGTAGGCGGTTTGCTTGGGTTGCTTGAGATAGTGTTTAGTATTGCTCTTGGAGTAATTTTGTTTAAAGAAGGAGTGACAATACAAATTGCTATCGGCGCAGTTCTGATACTTTTAGCTGCCGCACTTCCACATATAAAAGAGATGTATAATAAGAGAAATGAAAGCGATTTGTACAATATGTAGTAGAAAAAAGAATGACGGGGCGGAGCTTATACCTGCGCGAGTGCGTTATGCAGGAGATCACATAAAAACAACAGCGGATATAGCAGAGGAGTCTAATCTACCGTTTTTTATTCTCTCGGGTAAATATGGCTTGATATCATCGGAAGAAAAGATACCTGACTACGACTACTATCTTGAAGAGCAAGCAGTAGATTCTTTGGCGCAAACAGTAGCTAAGCAACTTAAAGAGCGCGACATAACGGAACTTGTCTTACATACGGAAGGTAAGGACAGTTGGAAACCGTACGACTCAGTTTTACAAAAAGCGACAGAACTTGCAGAAGTAACTTTACAAAGGGTTTCAATTTGAGGGCATGATCAAAAACTCCAACTCACATCGACGAAAAACGTACACGTATAATTGTTGAAGATTGGGAGCGACCAATTTTTCTTAGAGCCTCAGCTCTTAGAAATAATGGAAGTACTCTTGTGGTGAAATAAGTATTGAATTGACTCTAGAGTTAATTCAATACTTTAAGTTATCCTTGAAAGAAGACATCACTATCATTATGACTGAGGAATTGAGAGAAACCTCCATCAAAGATGCGGAAAGTACAGTTAACTTTTAGAACCTCTTTGAGCTCCTTCTCGACTTCTTTACCTGATTCTTTTGATCCAGCGACGATGGTAAACTCAATAGGATGTTTAATTTCTTCCGTAAATATGTCCAGTAAGTTCTGATCGGCTGCTTTCCATCCTATCAGTAGGATCTTCCCTGTTTTTCTTAAGCTCTCTTTCATTATCTCAACGTGGGAGGTGGGGCAAACGAAATCATGTTTTTCGCGGAGAGGAATAGCTAAGGCGGGGTATGAAAAACCGTTGTCACGGTCTTTATAACTGCGCTTAGGAATGACTTCAGGCTGTTTTTGGTCGGTACCTAAACCAAAAAGAAGTTCTGGGTTCTCAATTAAATGTCTATCAATACCAATCTTTCTTATTTCCTCGGACTCCATATCCCACATTGAACGAAAGAAATAACTCCATTCACAAGATCCGTGCAACTTTATTATTTTGATATCATCGCTTATATACGCTCTTAGTTCCTGTCGCTCAATTAGCCTAGGTATCAAACCTTCCAATAAAGAGTCGTAGTTGAAAGTTACGATACAGGCTTCTCTTTCGGTATCTTTTATTTTGTTGATGAGTTCATAGTAATTGTTACCAGGTTGCTTTCCAAAATTATCAGATATTTCTTGAAATAACTTTTGTAAATAGAACTGCAATGCGACTAATTGTTTCTTACGATTTAAACCTTTTGATTTCAGCTCCTCCATGAATTCTTCCAGGTCTTTTCCTTTTGCCAAGGCACTTTGTACACTTGATGTGAGTGCACTTACTTCTGGATAATCTTTTATAATAAAGTGAAAAAGTCTAGGATTCAAAAGATTCATTGCTAGAGGTGGTTTGAATCTTTTGTCAGCGGTCATATCCTTTTCCGATATGAAATCAAATGAAGCTCCAGCACCTAGGATTATAAAATGTGGTTGCGCCATAATATTTGCATTATACAGATGTCTACAGGTATCTGTTCCGTCCTTTATTTGACACAAAGCACCTCATCCTGTAAAATAGCCGATACTTTTTGTGTGATTGTGTTAAGGCTAGCTTCTTATGAGGCGGTGCTACAAAAAGGTTTTTTTAATACTCGCTTTGTGGTTAAACTCCAATACCACTGGCAAACCTTTTATTAAATAGTGTGTAAGAAAAAACGAGAATACCTCGCTGAGGTGCTCTTATTCTAGTGTATGTCTACTAGAACTTACGCATTTACCTACCTAAAGTCTTAGAGCTTGCGCGCTTGAGTGCAGGACGAGGCACAAGTGAAAAATTGAACGAGACGTAGCGCGCTACGATGAGCGAAATTTTTCACGCGGTAACGAAGTAATGCGCCAAGCGCACAAGTTATAAAAAACTATGAGTAACGTCGCACTACCCAAGAAACATTTCGGAAAGTTCACTACGAACATGACCGAAACACCTAACCTTGTTCGAGAACAACTTAACTCGTACAAGAAACTCCTCGAAGAAGGAGTAAAATCTGTTTTTGAAGAGTTCTCGCCAATTTCCGACTACTCGGGAAAGAAGTTTGACCTCGATATCTCAAGTTTCAAGTTTGGAAAGCCTGAGTACGACGAGCACTACGCTAAATTTAAGCGTCTTACCTACAAGATTCCACTTCGTATTGAAGCGAAGCTTACTAACAAAACTACGGGAGAAAAGAAGACTCAGGAGATTTTCCTAGCCGACTTCCCGTATATGACCGACCACGGAACGTTCATCATCAATGGTGTTGAGCGTGTTGTTGTGCCACAGCTTGCCCGTTCATACGGTGTTTTCTTCTTGAAGAACGAAATGAAAGGAGCACAGTACTTTGGTGCAAAAATCATTCCTGCGCGAGGTGCATGGGTAGAAATTGAAGCAGAA
>JAESTJ010000017.1 GCA_016763615.1 Minisyncoccota bacterium
AATTGGCTAAATCGCTAAAACGCCCTGCGTTTTAGCGATTTAGCCATATTTGAGATATTTTAGGCGGTACTACTCATAAGATTTGTCTCTACCAACAGGGTACTATTCCCTATATACTTGCGATTATGAATATACTGGAAAACGTGGAACTTGCACCTTTAACCACTTTTGAAATTGGCGGTCCTGCAAAATATTTTATTGAGGTAAAAAATTCTGACCAACTTGGAGCAGCTCTGGACTACGCGCAAACAAGAAAGCTTCCATTTTTTGTTCTCGCAGGAGGTAGCAATGTTTTGATAGCAGATACTGGATTTAACGGAGTGGTTATAAAAATTGCATTCAAGGAACTCAAAGTCGATACCCTAAATAGTCAGGTGTACGCTGAAGCAGGGTCTTCCCTTATGGACTGCATTTTTGAAAGTGCTGGTGCAGGATTAAGTGGAATGGAATCGATGTATGGTATCCCCGGAAGTGTTGGAGGGGCGGCTCGTGGTAATGCAGGGGCATTTGGTGCAGAAATGGTTGATGTGGTGAAAGAGATAACTGCACTTAATATAGAAACGCGTGAAATAAAAACTTTCGCTAACGAAGACTGCTTTTTCTCATATAGAAACTCTTTTTTTAAGAAAAATACCGATTGGATAATAATTTCAGTTTTGTTGCAACTAGAAAAAGAGACTGGCGGGAGTGCTCTTAAAAGAGCTGAGGAAATACTAGCATTAAGAAACGAGCGTCAAATCCAAAATATTCAGTCCGCGGGCTCATTTTTTATGAATCCCTCAGTGAACCAATCTATACAAGACTCTTTCAGAAAGGAAAAAGGCACAGAGGCTCGTGAGCGACGAGTACCAGCTGGTTGGCTCATAGAAAAAAGTGGCTTTAAGGGAGTATGTGAAAATAATGTGTGTACAGGGAAGAGAAGTCCTAATTACATTATTAATAGCGGGGGAGCTTCTGCTAGTTCTGTTAGGAACCTGGCTGAATCTATACGAAATAAGGTTTTGGAAAAGTTTGCAATTGAATTGCATGAAGAAGTAATGCAAGTTGGATTCTAGCTACTTTGAGCAACATGCTACACTAGTATAATGTCGCGATTGCACGTTGGAGTATTACGAGGTGGCCCCTCAAGCGAGTATGATGTTTCACTTGCTAGTGGAGCTGCAGTTTTAGAAAATCTGTCAGAGGATAAATACGACGTAACGGATATACTTATTTCTAGGGACGGAAAATGGCACTCACGTGGACTTCCTATACCACCAGAAAGGGCTCTACAAAAGCTTGATGTAGCTCTCATAGCTTTACATGGGGAATATGGAGAAGACGGTTCCGTACAAAAAATTTTGAACGCGTACAATATTGCTTACGCTGGTTCTGGTGTACTTGGTTCTACACTAGCTATGAATAAAGGGCAAGCAAAAACTCGTGTGGGAACTTTGGATGGCGTTAAAATGCCAGGGCACGTTGTTTTGCATCTTGAAGACGTGCAGGACTCCCTACAAGAAGCGGTGCAAAATGTGTTCTCTAAATTTGGTCCAGGATATATTGTTAAACCCCTTCGCGGTGGTTCGTCGGTGGGTATTTTGGTTGCAGACTCCATTTCAGCTCTCCCTGATGTTTTGGCAGAAGCTTTTGAAAGTACCGATTCTGTTATTGTAGAACAATTTATACAAGGAAGAGAAGGAACTTGTGGGATTGTTGAGAATCTTCGAAATGAGCAGCTGTACAGTCTACCTCCTGTAGAAATCATAGCCCCTAAAACAGAAGGATTTTGGGACTATGAATCCAAATACGATGACGAACATGAGCTTATATGCCCGGGAAATTTTACTACTGCAGAGAAACAAATCATGCAAAATGCAGCACGTTCTGTGCATAACACACTTGGATTACGTCACTATTCCCGCTCTGATTTTATAGTAGCTCCTTCAGGGATTTATTTTCTTGAAGTGAACACCCTTCCTGGTCTTACTCCGACATCGTTATTGCCCAAGTCTCTTGAATCTATCGGCATGACATTTCCAGATTTTCTCGATCATTTAGTAGAGTTGGCACTAATGCAACATAGAGTAGTGTGATGAGCACAAAACTGTTGTATGTCCACTCTCTTGCTGCTAGAATGCTCCCGTAGAAACGACTCAGTTTCTAAGATTAATGTTGGGCCAGTAGCTCAGTTGGCTAGAGCGCCTCATTTGCACTGAGGAGGCCGGGGGTTCGAGTCCTCTCTGGTCCACATAGACAAGCAAAAGTCGATGCATCGCATCGGCTTTTGCTTTGTCTTGGACTCCAGAGAGGACTCGAAAAGAGTCGCTGGTACACAAGACGAGCGGAGCGAGGGCTTGTCAGCGACGGCAGGCCTGTGTCACTTAATAGAATTGAGTCCGTAGGACGAAAATTATATTTAGTATAGATAGGCGAGTCCTCTCTGGTCCACCAACAAGCCAATATGAACCAATATATACCATTATGGTAATATGTTCGTATGGTTGAAATAAACTTAGAAGAACTTCTAAACGAATATCTAAAGGATAATCGGCTAATGCAACTCGCCACGGTTGCGGATGGCTATCCGTGGTTGTGCAATCTATACTTTGTACATGACGACGACAATAATATTTATTGGACATCAGCTAAAATACGCCGTCACTCTAAGGAACTTAAGGCTGATTCAAGAGTTGCCGCAACAATACTTCGTGACGAAGATAAGAAACAAGCTTTGCAAATAACTGGTGATGCGTTTGAGGTACCTCTTAAGGACGTTGAGTATGTAGACAAACTCTATGCATCTAAGTTTGGTGATAAATCAAGAGCAGCTGAGGTTTTGGCCAATGACCCAGACGGTAGAGCTTTCTGGGTTTTGAAACCTAAACTAATCGAATTTTGGGATGAAGTGAACTTTCCAGACGCTCACAAGCAAACAATAGTAAATATTGGTAACTAAAATATTCCAAATATGAAAATTCTGCAGTGGAACGTTTGGTATAAAGAGAATATTGATAATATTTTAGGTTTACTTAAGGAAGTTGATGCAGATGTAATATGCCTACAGGAGATTACAGATGACAGTGACTACAACACAGGCATAAATACTGCCACATATCTTGCCGATAAACTCGAATATAATTTATTTTATAAAGACGCACAAACAAATACAGTTGACGGACTGAGTAAGGGTTTGGGTAATGCAATACTTAGCAAATCTCCAATTGTCTCTTCTAATTTTTTCCACATTCAAGAGCCTACAAACCCCGAAGCAAAGGACGTAGATTACTCAAAAGAGGGGCGTCTCTACAGCGAAATAACTGTGTCAGTGAATAATAGGGAGTTCACCATAGGAACAACTCACATGTCGTACACATATGCATTTCAAGAAACTTCAGCAAAAAGGGACGAAACTGACAATTTATTAAAAATTCTCAAAGGTAAGACTTCAAATTTCTTAATTACTGGTGATTTTAATGTTCTACCAGATTCGTATACAGTAAACGAAATACAAAAGATGTTCAAAAACGTAGGTCCGCCCATAAATGAAAACACATGGACAACAAAACCATTCTCATATAATGGCTTTGAGGCAAAAACACTTGACTGGAGGTTGGATTATTGTTTCGCCACAGCTGATGTAGAAGTAATCTCAGCACAGATACTTAAGACTGAATTTTCCGATCATCTACCAATTTTGATAGAACTTAAAGATTAAGTAAAATCTTTTACTTAATACGTACCAATATTCTCATATATAACAGGTACTAACGTTTTCCCTGCATCTGCGATTGTCTCCACATAGACAAGCAAAAGTCGATGCATCGCATCGGCTTTTTGCTTTGTCTTGGACTCCAGAGAGAACTCGAAAAGAGACGCTGGTACACAAGACGAGCGGAGAGAGGGCTTGTCAGCGACGGCGGGGCTGCGTCACTTAATATTTTTGCTAAAATATTTAGTAAAGGCAACCGAGTCCTCTCTGGTGCCTCTATTTTACCAAATCCAAACCTATTTTCAAAACAAACACTAACTCACGCGCGGAGCGCGTGGTAATTCCAAACCCACCCAATGCGTGCGCAAATGTTGCTCCCTGTGGATAAAAGCTTGCGTCAAAAATCAATATGAATTATAATTCATATATGAAAAATATTGACTTGGATAAACCACACAAATTTTTCTTTGAGACTCTGGGCAATCAGGCGCGCTGGGATATTATTCATCTTCTCCAAAAAAAGTCTCACAGGGTTACTGATATTGCAAAAGAATTAGATTACGAACAAAGTCTAGTATCTCATCATTTGAAGCGCCTTGGAGCGTGTGGGTTTGTTACGTTTACAGAAAATGGGAACGAACGTATTTACAACCTTAACAAGGAGACCATAGAACCAATTATAACGCTTATGGAAAAGCATATAAATAAGTTTTGTAAAAAACTATGTTGCAAAACGTAGTGTTAAAAAATTATTAAGAATAATATTAGTATGAAAAATATAACAATAGCAATCGTTGCATTAGTGATAGGTATAATCGGCACAGTATTAGTCACCAATAGTCCTAAAGAATCAGCACCCACGATAGCACAGGAAAGCGAAATTTCTTCGGAGAACCCATATGAACGCCTTCCAGTTATTGATGGTTATTATGAGGGTGAAAAAGTGTGGTTTATCCACACCGATGTATCAGATGAGGGCATGGCAAAACGATTAACAAACATGGTCGGGTTCAATACTGTGCACGTACCGAAATTAACTGATGTTGATGCGTCAAAACTTAGTAAGCTCTATGTCTTTACAAACGGGCTCAAACAAGTTGGTGTTGCACCATGGGAGGGTGGACCATTTGGATATCAAATTGATATTTTAGATTCAATTCCAGGAGACTCGACATACACATCACTTCGAAATCCGAACCTTGTAACATGGAGTGACGACGCGACTCCGCGCCTTCTAACTTCAATGGAGGAACTTTTAAAAGCCAAGAAAAATGGAGAACTTTTCATCAAGCCAACAGATATCGTCGTGAACGTTCCTATGATGAAGTGGCCGGGTAAATATTTAGGAGGAGAAAGTAAAATTAGATAGTCATATGAAAACAACAATTTGGAAAAAACTATTAACTCAACTATCTCCAATCTTAGGAGCAGGTGCAGTAGGGGTGTGTCCGTTTTGTTGGGTTGGTTCAGCCTCACTGCTAACATATCTCGGGTTAGGGGCATTGATATCTGCGTGGTTGTGGGTGGTAGCTATTTTTGTTTTACTCGGCTTAGTCGGGTTTGCTTTCGATTACAAAGCACACAAAAATATACGTCCTTTGGCTCTGCTAATAGTAGGTGCCCTTTTATTGTATGTGGGCAGGTATGTATTAGTCGGTACCGGTTTTGGTTATTGGCCAATTTGGGGTAGTGGTGCTGCACTTATTGTGACAGCAGTTGTACTTAATAAAAAAGAATTTAAAAAGACAAAAGTTGATGAAAAAAACTAAACCCTCAAAAAAAGGACTCTACACTGCTGCTACAGGAACAGTGATTGTAGCTCTATGCTGCTTCACCCCTATCCTTGTGGTTACAGTTGGAATAGTTGGTTTGAGTGCCCTAACACCGTATCTTGATTATGTACTCTATCCTGCGCTCGCAGTCATGCTGGTGGTAACCTACTTAGCGTATAAAAAATGGAAACAAGGGTGCAATAACAATGAAATAGAAGAAAAAGATAATATATAAATATATAACATATGAACAATGCAAACCTAATTTGCCCAAAATGTGGGAACAACCAAGAGACAGATATACCTCAAGATAAATGCCTGGCATCGTATCAGTGTGAAAAATGTAAAGAAAAATATCAGTCCCAAAAGAAAGTAAAAATTGTTGTGTCATCTGTGAGTATTCAGACACCAAGTGCCCTGTTGCGAACAAATAAGAGAGGTAGTATGAAATCAATCTACTTAATAGTTTGGTTTGGTGTAAAGGAAACGCTGACACACAAAGGTTACCGTGTTTTGTTTTTACTTGCGCTTGTTGTGATGTTCATACTCTTTACTCTTATTCCAGCAATTTCTGTTCCAGGAAACGATTTTTTTTACCAACTTACTCTTTTCTCCCCTCTCGACTTCCTTGTAACAGTCCTGCTTTCTTTTACGTATGCTCTTTTCGTAACAATGCAGATATATTCGATGAAAAACAAGCGGAAAATTACTGACGTGGGAACAACTGTCGGAGGAGGAATTGGAGCTTTGGTTGCGGGCGTTGCAGGCACTGCTTTCTGTGCTTCGTGTTTAGCCCCTTTGTTTGCACTGTTTGGAATAGGGTTCGGAGGAGTTCTCTTTGTTCTTGAATACCGTCTATATTTCGTAATTGGTATTCTAGTACTTATGATTGTTGCCATTTATCTAACTGCACGTAAAATACAGAGAGTTTGTGAAAATTGTTGAACTTATTAACATTACCAATTAATTATTACATTATGTTGAATACGATAACAACCGAAGAAGTGAGGAAGAAAATAGACGCAGGCGAGGATTTTATTCTTACAGACGTACTAGCTGCTAACAGCTTTGAAGCTAGACATATCCCGAACGCAAAAAGTGTGCCGTATAGTACAAACTTTCTCGAGGATTTTGAAAAAACAATAAACGCTGCGAAGGACGCAGATATTGTTGTCTACTGTGCGAGTAGCGGATGTCAGTTGAGTGTTCTAGCTGCCAATCTGCTAGTTGATGCAGGATATAGTAATGTTTCCCATTTTGTAGATGGTCTAGCAGGCTGGATGCAAGCAGGAGAAAAATTTGAAGGTGAAGCGGTCTAACCTATGCTAATACGTACCAATATTCTCATATATGACAGGTACTAAAGTTTTCCAAGCTTCTCGATTGTCTCCACATTTGTTAATAAAACCGCCGCGATCAAAAATCACGGCGGTCTTGCTTGCTTCAAAGTTTTCCATCCCAAGGAACGTAATTGTCGAGTTTGCATTCCAATGTGCCTTCAGAACAACACTGAAACGCTAGGACTGACGCATTTTTGAAAGTATTTCTACTCTCGTAGCGAGAGTACCACTCTTGCACCGTCGATTTCGAGAGGATCCGCCACATGCACATCAACCACATACCGTGAGCTGCTACTAAGACCTTTTCTCCACCGTGGAAAAGCCGAATGTCGGTGTAAAAACTGTGTGCGCGCACTTCTACATCAGAGCATGATTCTCCACCCTCCGCCGCAACATGATGATAGTAGCCGTCTCGCTTCGATAGTTTTTCAGCATCTGGATACCTAGTAATAACTTTCGCACGTGGATACTGGTGCCAAGCTCCCATGCGACGCTCATCTAGTCTGGCGTCTTCTATATACTCTCGGCTAGGACTCATAACTTCCATGAGTCGTTTGGTGCGAAAATATGTTGAAGTAAAGCGTGTGTCAAACTCGCCAAACCGGGAGCGCACAAACTCTCCGGTTATGGCAGCTTGCTCCTCACCACGTTCAGTTAGCTCAGCAAGATGATTGGGTATATCACCTGAAACAAACTTTTGATGGTTTGTGTTGTGTTTTCCTTCTGGGTGTCGCACAAAAACCAATATTTCTGGTACGTCAATCTGTGTCACTGCCTATTCCTTTCATATATCTATTCGTTAGAGTACTCCATTTGTTTACCTTTGCAAGAAACCGATATGAACGGTGGGCAGCGAGTACTTAACGAGGTACGAGTTTTCCAATTTCAAAATATACGAGTAACTCAAATTAAACCCACTCTTCAATCTACTTTTTCGGTTTCTGTGTCATAATTGTTGCATATGACAACTGGTGCATACAAAAAGTTGTTTGCCTTTGTTTTTGGTTTGTTTTTTATACTTTCACCAAATACTGCCCAAGCACAAACATTCAATTCTAACCTATTGGCACAAATTGAGAGCTTACTGCAAACAGTATTGGAACTACAAAATAAACTTATTAAAATTGAGGGTGGAGACGCAACCGCTAACTCGTTACATGAGTCTATAAATCAGTTAAATATCCAGTCCGAGAATGTGATTTGTCGTGGAATTAATATCACACTTTGGCGTGGAATACAGAATAAAGAAGTTTCTGATTTACAAACGTATTTACGTTCAACTGGTGATTATATATATCCTGAAATTACTGGTTATTATGGGCGCGTTACAGAGAGTGCTGTAAAACTATGGCAGTCGAGAAACAATGTCGTGACCAGCGGAACCCCCGAGTCTACCGGTTTTGGCGTCTTCGGGCCTGCTTCTCAAGCTAAAGTTAAATCGCTTTGCCAAAAGAGTAATTCCCTTGCTACTGTGACAACAACTCAGACAAAGTGCGTTCAATATTACAACCCAGTTTGTTCTGTAGGCACTATTAGCTTAAGTGCTGGACTCGACTATCAGGGCTGCCTACTACCACGACGATGTGTTTCTACTTCATCTGGTAGTGAATATTTTAAGGGTATTCAAAGTGGTGGTATTGCGCGTACTTTGAGAGCTCCAGTTTCCAATCGAGGTAGAGAGGTATCTTCTGTGGGCAAAAATACGTGTCGCGATTTCGAATATTATGATTCCCGAATTGGTTTATGCCGTGCGAACAACGGAGTGATAGGGAGTAATCCTACTGAAAGCAGTGATTCTTACGTTCAAACGTTTGATCATAAAGGTGTCTACGAGGATGATGAAAGCCCTTTTGTGGTTTATTCAGTACGCAACGGAGACTTTGCGTTAGTGCAGGAAGCGTATAACCTTACACAAAGCGAGAGAACTCTTGCGGAAAATATGCTTCAACACAGAGCTATTTGGGATTTAATCAAATTAATTTTCGGAAATGTCACCGTGTTCGATGGGGTTGTTGAATTCTCAATATTTAGTGACGGAAACGGAGGTACTTTTGCGTACGTCGCCAAAGCAATAGAAGACATTAGAAACTGGGCTCTTGCAGTTGATCCTGCAGATATTATACAGAGCGATGGACATGAGTTTTTAGATTTGGAGGACTTCTTAGAAACACTGCTACATGAGTTTACACATGTGTTTACGCTTGATGGCGCTCAACTGAACCCTTATGCTACGGAAAGTGAATGCACATCGACCTATTTTGCTGGGGAAGATTATGGATGTAGTAATAAGAATTCTTATATGAATACTTTTTACAAAAGATTTTGGGAAGGTGCACTCTATGACGAATATCAATATGCTGTCGGTACGTGCCAGGGAGAAACTTGCTTAGATACCGAATACGATTTTTATGCTAGGCACGAAGAAAAATTCGTAAGCCCTTTTGCATTTCGCGGTCCTGAGGAGGACATTGCCGAGTCGTTTACTTATTTCGTTCTTGCTGAAAAGCCGGAAAACAACTCAATATGGGAACGAAAGCTTCTTTTCTTCTATGAATTTCCAGAAATGGTTAGTCTCAGGCAAGAATTACAGAGAGGTTTGCTCAAAGTTCACGAAACAATATCAAGGTAACAGCGAAGGTAGAACTCTAAAAAATAGACACCGAGCCATCTTTGGTCCACTAGAATGACAAAGTCCCGAAGCGGTTAGCTTGTGGGGCCTTTGTTATTCTTTAGTAAAGGCAGCCGAGTCCTCTGTACTCTTGTGCAAGTATTTACATAGTAAGGATTCAATTTTCCAAAAAACAATATAAACTTTACATAATCTCTTGCCCCTCAAATTTGCTACAATGACACGGAATGTGGCCATTGAAGGTAAAAAATGCGGTGATACTCTTATTCCTTACGGTCGTAGGACTACTTATTTTAAGCGGTGCAATAATATCGAGAGGTAAAACTACACCGATAGCCTTTACTAACGTGGCTGAAAAAATGGACATTGGGAATGGACGTATTAACGGCATTGCTTGGGTAGATTACGACAACGACGGTGATTTGGACTTATTCTCTGCACGGTTATATAGAAATGATGGCGGCTCTTTCACGGATGTCACCGTAGAATCTGGACTAGATCCAGAAGACTACGGACAAGGAATTGCAGCAGCAGATATCAATAACGACGGTTGTCTCGACGTGTACGTGACCCGTTCGTTTAAGAATGACCGCCTCTGGAAGAACAACTGTGATGGAACATTTACCGATGTAGCACTTGAATCCGGAATCGAAAACTACTCGGAACCTACTGGAGTAGCTTGGAGCGATTACAACAATGACGGGTTTATTGATATTTACGTTGCAAATAATTCTGGCCTAGCTGACCCGGCAAACTACACTGCAGACCTTTACGTTCCAAATAGGCTCTTTAGGAATAATAAAGATGGGACATTCACTGAGGTTGCACAGACATCTGGAGTTACTGGACTCACTACGTGTTATCCAAAAGAACTCCGCAAAAAAGGTGATTTTGGGCAATTATTGAAGGACAATTTCAAAGTTGCTTTTCAACCAATCTGGGTAGATTACAATGATGATTCACTTCCTGATCTTTTTGTGGCAACCGATACTTTTGTAAGCCCTTTATATAAAAACAATGGAGATGGAACATTCACCGATGTAACAGAGGAGAGTGGGCTATGTCGTCTTAATACGGGAATGGGAGTTACTGTGTCTGACGTTGATAATGATGGTGATATGGATATATACGTTGCAAACTCAAGTGAAAATTATCTTTGGATAAATGAAGGAGGCTTTTTTACTGAATCTGCCAAAAAGGCCGGTATAGCAGAAATTGGCGTAGGCTGGGGCTTAAACTTTTTCGACTACGATAACGATGGCGATGAAGATTTGTACGTGGCAAATGGACGCTTGATGGCAGGCGATCAGTACACTGATAATAAAGGGTCGGACCTCGACGTGCTTTATGAGAACTTAGGTGGATTATTTTTTAAAGAAGTATCTTCTGAGGTTATGCAAATAGCAAACTACCCAAGCACTGGGTCAGCGGTGGGTGACTACAACAATGATGGTTTCGTTGATCTCTTTGTAACGCATTTTATAAAGAATTCCGAAGAAGCCAAACATAACCTATGGAAGAATAGTGGGAATGACAACAATTGGATTACCATTATTGTTGAAGGGACAACGACTAATCGAGCAGCTATTGGGGCGAAAGTAGTATTAATGACCAAAGATGGAAAAACCCAAACAAGAGTAGTGCGAAGTGGCGAATCATTCAACTCTCAAAATTCGCTGTGGCTTACATTCGGACTCGGTAAGAATCGAGGAATTAAAATACTTACCATATATTGGCCTAGTGGAGTTACACAAATAATAGAAAATCCAAAAATAAATGAGATACTACGAGTACTAGAAAGGCAACAGTCCACTAAAAGTGCTCTGTAGTGGCAATCGAATTCCTTGAACTCTCCGCGTGATTCCAATCGAAAGTGTTCTGAGAAACTATTTCTTTACTGCTCTCAATAATAAAAAGACAGGCTGATATTTTCTAATATCAACCTGTTTTCATCATTTGTCTTATTTTATGGTTGCACGTCTGGAATAGAAGTCCCTCTAACTTGCATAAAAGGTCTTTTGGCGCGCACGAGAAGCGTGCCTAAAACCCAATCAGCAAGAGGAACAACCGTATTAAAGTTGGATCCCATATGCCGATGATGCAGTATATGGTGGGCATTAAGTTTTTTAAAAACCCACGTTCCTTCAAGCCATCCATCTCTTGGAGCATGCATGCGCCAATGAAGGTATTCATAAAGTGCGAAGTAGCAGCTAAATGTTAAGAAGCTAACTGTACACAACAGAATAGCTTCTGTTTGGTATCCAAACTCGTACACCCATATAGCAATGGGTAAAGGTCCTAATAGCATGCCCACTATTATAATCACAGGGCCATTCCACCACGCCATAGGTATTTTACTTCGACTTTTCTTATCACGAGTGTGATAGGTATCGTCGGCTTTGAAAACTTTATGGTGTACTAAAGCGTGCGTCTCGAACGGATAGGAGAAGCCTCCCACCACTTGATGCATGATTTTTTTGTGTAACACCCACTCAAAAAATGAAGCATAGATCACACCCAAGATGAATGTCTTCAGAACAATAACGAAAAGAAAAAACACCGTGTACTCCTTCCATAATTCTCATTTACAAAGAACCAACTTTGATTGTAGCAGTATTTGGGGATTTATAGGTTAATAAATTTATTTTTCCTGTGTAACTATTTATGGCGTAAATTGAGTCAAATCTTCGAAATTTTGCAAGTGCATTGTTGCACAAGGTCGTTGCAAAAGGTTAAAATTAGGAGCACCATTACAAGGCACCTAGCAAATCAAGGTGCTTATCAGCTAAAGAAATACTATGGAAGAAAACACAGAGAACAACGAAAGTGGGGAAGACACCACTGGAGAAGAAAAGAAAGAGGAAGGCGGAGAATAAGTACCGCTGCTCCTGCTTACTAATAAATAAAACACTATGTGCGAAGGATCCGACACATGTAATTGCCACAAGGAGGCATCTACAGAAGAAAATTCCGAAGCAGAAACTGCAACTGAATAACAAAAAACCCCGCATTTTATTGCGGGGTTTTTTGTTATTCAGTAGAAAAAACCTACCGATTCTTACGAATTAACTGCCCAAGACGTACTGGCATCATTACTAGTGCCATTAGAATGGCTAGTAAGATAAGGAAAATTCCAGTGAGGATTTTTCCCACTCCAACCAACTTGAGCTCAAGTAGGGCAGAGGGGTAGTTTTTAATCTCGACAAGCTGAGCGTTGAGTTGTGAGCCTGTGGCAGCACTATCTCGCTCTGCTTTACTAATACTAAAGTAAGCGTCTTGTGCCGCGTGGAAGCTATCTTCAGCTGCTGGGATTCGTCCCTGCATTGCTACACCTTGATATGCATAAAATGCAGCACCTAAGACGATAAGAATCATCACGAGCATCATTGGCATCATTTTTTTCATAAATGTGAAAACTTTATTACTTATTTGAATATATGAACGACCTTTCATATATTATATCTCTTTGCCCAGGCTTGTATAGTGTTTATCCCCATAGAGTATGTAAAGTATTCTTTACACTTATAGGGTACGCAATATATACTGATGTTACATGTATGACAGTATCACGGGGAAACATAAAAACTGTACTCAAAGGAATCCGTTCCGAATCTTCTGTGACGCAAGAACAATTGGCCGATGCGGTGGGAGTTTCGCGTCAAACAATAATTTCTATAGAAAAAGGAAATTACACTCCTTCAGTATTACTGGCTCTACGCATCGCAATGCATTTTGATACTCCCGTAGAAAAAATATTTATCTATGAAAAATAATTTATTTATTGAAATTGGAATAAGTGTGCTCTTGGTAATTTTGATTGGGATACTTACGTATGCTCATAATACTTGGATGCCAAACATGGCGACCATGGTAACGCTCACTCTTACGGTGGTAGCGTTTGGTGTATTTTCCATTTTTATCTGGCGCGAAAAAGACGGGGATGAACGTGAACAGTTGATTCGATTCATTGCAGCTCGCAGTGCATTTCTCGCCACTGGGTCTATTCTATTAATAGGCATTGTGGTTGAAACATTTATTCAAGGTGCACCTAATCCTTGGCTTAGCTTAGCTCTAATAGTCATGGTCGGAGCAAAAATTATCGGTCATGCTTACGGTCGCAATAAATATTAATCATGCTCGGTGGTGAAGTTACATTGCTAATAGCATTCATTGCAGGAGTAGTTTCCTTTTTATCTCCCTGTGTATTGCCAATTATTCCTGGTTTTTTGGCGTATTTAACAGGAACTTCTGCTCGGGAAAAAGCACCGAAGAGAAGTCAAATAATACTTCATAGTGCCCTTTTTGTTCTTGGGTTTTCGATTATTTTTGCCCTTTTGGGCGTATTGCTTAATAGTGTCCTACAGCACGTTGCATACGATACTCAGATTTGGTTTTCACGAGTAGGTGGCGTAGTAATAATATTTTTTGGTCTCTTTTTGATGCAGCTTATACGAGTACCATTTTTGGAACGGGCACATACTTGGAATGTAGCAGGAAAGTTTAAATCAAAACATATAACATCAGTGCTGTTTGGTGCAGCTTTTGCTGCAGGTTGGACACCCTGTGTGAGCGCTGCTCTTGGTGCTATTTTAGGGCTTGCAGCTACTAATCCAGGTGTTGCCTTCTGGTTACTGATGTCGTACTCGTTTGGTCTTGGTGTACCGTTTCTCATCATCGGTTTCTTCGCATCTGACGCCGGCCGATTGATTCAAAGATACTCAGAATCTTTAAAATATATCAATATAGGATTCGGTGCTCTTTTGATTGTCCTTGGTATACTGATATTTACACAAGATTTAACTTTGCTGGCAAATTTTGAAATTCTAAACAGAGTCTTGTTACAATAAAATATGCATCGCAAAACAATATATTTAATACTGGTTGTTCTCGTAATAACTATTGCTATAGTATTTCTGCAAAGTAGAAAGGGTGTCGTGGATGTGGCAGAAATCTCGGATAATGCTGAAATTATTCTATCCAATCTGGATACTTCAGAAAAAAGTGGTTTGTACGATAGAGCACGAGAGATAACGCAGCCAACAGGTCTTATAAACTCACTTCCATTCGAACTTAAAGATGTAATAGGAAAGAAGGTTATTCTTTTAGATATATGGACCTATAGTTGCATTAATTGCCAAAGAACCTTACCTTTTATTACCGAGTGGGATGAAAAATACCGTGATAAAGGACTTTTAATAGTTGGTATTCATTCCCCTGAATTTGAATTTGAAAAGAAACTGGAAAATGTGGAGGCTGCCGTGGAAAGATTTGGTATTGAGTATCCAGTCATTTTAGACAATGATTTTGGCACTTGGCATGCATATCGCAACCAATATTGGCCTCGAAAATATCTTATAGATATTGATGGTTTTGTGGTCTACGACCATATAGGCGAAGGTGGTTACGTCGAAACAGAAACAAAAATCAAGGAACTACTTGCCGAAAGGGCAAAAAAACTAGGTGAGAAGGTTAATCTCACAGCAGAACTTAGCGATATAATTGTTCCAGAAGCAATTACTGATCTGGCTCCGAGAAGTCCTGAGGTTTATTTTGGAGCACTACGCAATAGTACGTTAGGCAATGGAGACCCCGGGATGCTCGGAGGATTTGAACTTAAAGCGCCCAATGTCTTTATACGTGATATTGCTTATCTAGTGGGTTCTTGGAATATTTTCCCTGAGTATGCTGAGAATGCCGTTCAAGATGCCCGAATAGTTTATCGCTATACCGGCGACAAAGTATTTATGGTTGCACGCGCAGAAAATGGGGCTGAAATTACAATCCTACAAGATGGAGAGCCGATTGGAGATGCTGCTGGAAGTGACGTTGATTCAGAGGGGCAAGTTCAAATTAACGAGGAACGTCTGTACAAAATAATAGATAATTCAGGTGAGGTAGGCGAGCATACACTTGAAATTCTTATAAAAGACTCAGGATTCCATGTGTTTACCTTTACTTTCGGATGATATCAAAGCTCACTGGTCGCTATACCCCTGTTTGTTGGTATACTTTTGGTATTACTATTTTTATTTAATAATCGCATGACTCATTCAAAAATTAAGTATTACGGTCCCTTAACGGCTCGAATACTACTTTCATTGTTATTCATAGTTAGCGCACTCGGAATTCTTGCTAACTTAAGTGGAACTGCAGGTTACTTTGCAGCCATAGGTATTCCTTTAGCAATGCTGGTCGCTATTCTGGTGGTGGTTTGGCAAATAGCTGCAGCATTGATGGTTGCCACTGGTGTCCATGCCAAGGAAGGTGCGTGGGCTCTTATAGCATTTACTATTCTAGCGACTCTAGTCGCATACACTGGTGAAGGTCAACTTATTCCTGCCCTTACGAATCTCTCAATCATTGGTGGACTCTTAATGGTCATCATATATGGAACGGGACCTCTATCTCTTGCAAAGAAGTGTCCTTGCCCGAAATGCAAGGTCTCTCATGACAAAAACATGGGGGCTGCAGGCGGAGTATGTAATTGTGGAAGCTGCGATGCGTGTCGCATCGCACGTGGAAACTCAAGTGAATAAAGAAAATTTTCAAGTTGAGACAAAAAAGAGCATCAGACGGTGCTCTTTTTTGATATACTCTTACGTAGTTAAGGAACGATTCGATTCCCTACGTATACGTAATTATGAATAGATCGTATTGGTTTAAAAACAGACGTCTTGGTATAGGAGTGGCGCACTGATGAGCCATTATGCTGGAGATGAAAAGTTTCCCCATGAAAAAAATATCCATGAAACTTAAAAAAGTTCACATAATTGTCGACATGGATAACACTCTTCTTTCCATGGAATGTCTTAACGCTGTTATAGAAACAGCCCTTAGTGCTCAACTACATCCCGATGCCATAGCTAAAGCGATGGAAAAAATACATGCAGAAATGGATAAGGGTATGGACGGCCGCTCTAAATTGAGTGAAACCATACCGGCTCGGCTGAGTATGGCAAAGCAGTTAGGTGCGCCTGTTGCATTGAAACATTTTGAGATAGTTTCCAAAATAGTACCGAACACCCTAACCCAAGGAATCGTAACCGCTCTCCGTGATGCATGTGCAGTACAGCCAGAACATGCGATTTCTCTCTCCATTGTAAGTGGTGGGCCACAAATTTGTGTTGACGCTGCAGTCAAAGAGCTGAAACTTCAATTACATGCTGATAATGGAACACAAATAGCAGTGTCAGGTATAGGAAGCAAGATACTACTAACCGAAGACGGAGATTTGGACCAAATTCACTCGAGAATACAAGATTCTAAGATAAACGCTGTCAAAGAAATAGTCAACAATCCTGCCCGAGCAGTAATGTTGGGTGATGGGTCTATGGATATAGAAGTATACGATGCAGGAATAGTTAACTACTTTATCGCAGTGGGACTTTGGGTACGACGCCCATTGCTGTTTGATAGAGCAGATAACCTCCCATACTATATAAAAGCCGATCAGAAGGAGATATTATCTAGCTCTCTTCACACTGTTTTACATGCCATACAAAGTTAGCCGGTAATCTAATACCTTGAATTACCTGCTCAAAATCTGTACAGTTAAATAAACTATGCAGGCAATATTTCTTACAGCAGGAGAAGGGACACGTATGCGTCCGCTCACCTATCATGTTCCAAAATCCATGGCGCGCGCGGGAGGAAAAAATTTAATTGAACACAATATTGCAAAACTTCCTCCAGAAATAACTGAGATAATTTTCGTAGTTGGTTATCTAAAGGAACAAATAATGAATCACTTTGGCGATACGTTTGATGACAGGAAAGTTACGTACGTACAACAGAAAAGACCTCTAGGAACTGCTCATGCTCTCTCGTTGTGTCAAAAACACATACACGGTCGCTTTCTTGTTCTTATGGGAGACGACATGTACGGCGAGGATGACATTGAAAGTTGCCTCCAACACGACTGGGCATGGCTAGTAAAGGAAATTAGGGGAAAGTTTGTTGGAGGTCGCATCGTGTATAACAAAGTAGGCAATGTATCTGATGTAGTTGAGGGGGTTCACGAAGTTCAAAGAGGGTACGTTGGTACAAATCTTTTTGTACTTGGTGAGGAATATTTTGATTATCCCATGGTGTCAATCAAAGGTGGTGCAGAATTTGGGTTACCGCAAACTGTAGCTCTTGCAGCAACTGACTACGACATTAAAATAGTGGAGGCAACAAACTGGAAACAAATAACAGATATGGACGACTTGAAGCGTCTCCACGGCTCCTTCTCTAAAGGACATTAGTCCCTATAAAAACAGGGTGATTCTCAGCTTAATGTCCGTGAGAAAAAACTTTCACAGCAGGTTGTTACTATTCTTGACATCCTTTAGGTGTACGACCTATAATCCTTGTACTAGTGGCTCTTTGCTTGCTCCTTTTTCTTATTATCGACCCAATTTTATTGGATTATTTCTAAATACAATCAAAATGAGTGTGCTAAAAATCTCCACGCTTTCGCGTGCATTTAAAATTACTTTATTCGCAGTCTCTATTATTTTCTCTTTACTCCTTCCTCAATCCGTATCTGCAGATACCCTTCCATCTGGAGTACTTGAGCGTGAATCATGCGGTGCTTCTACAGTTGATATTTACGGTTATGGAGCTGGCATGATGCAAAGTGCTGAGCCTATAATAATTAGTAATCAAAGAGTGAGCTTTATAAGCTCTACTGAAGGGTGTGCAGTGGTAGAGTGGCAAAGTACTACGCCCGCTGCTACACAAGTTTTGTTTGCTCCACTGACTGAAGAACCGATAAGTATTGTATTGGGTGAGGCAAATTTTGGCTATCCATTTGCATCGCAACAAAACAATGCTGGCGTGGCAGATCACAGAGCTATTCTTACAGGACTTGAAACTGGAAAAGCATACTCGTATCGCCTAGTGACGCGTTCAC
The DNA here is from genome assembly GCA_016763615.1 of Minisyncoccota bacterium. Lineage (GTDB taxonomy): Bacteria > Patescibacteriota > Minisyncoccia > Phycocordibacterales > UBA2100 > UBA2100. Next base: position 18,329 of record JAESTJ010000017.1, read on the forward strand.
ACCCTAGTGCTATTCCCACTATTAGTGATTCTCGAGTTCTCATTGCTGGGCCATCAGTAGCCTTTACTCCACCATCAATAACTCCTCCAGTTGTGCCAATAACTATACCTGTAACTCCCACTCCTTTATTCGATGCGGAGAAATTTCCTATAATCCCCAGCCGTGTGGAAATTCCAGAGACCACTATTCCAACCGCTCCAACCCAAGCTATCTCTGACGATACTGTTACAGTAACTGTTCCGGCTGCCATAGTTGCAGCGAGCGAGGCTCTCGGAGGCGTATCACAGGAGAAAGCGCTATTGAAAAATATTGGAGGTTTTTTCTCGAATCTAGTGCCAAAAGCTGAACGTCTAAGCTTCTCTTCGAGCATTGGCCTCTTCGATAAAGATCGTTACATTATTCCTACTCTCTTTTTTCTGGGACTTCTATTTTTGCTGCAGCAATTAGTTTTGCCTGCATTTAATGTAAATCTAAAAAATCCTACACTCTATTGGTTACTTGGAGCAACCGTCCTTAGCGTAGTATCGGCGGTATTTATGCTTTATTACGTGACACTTATTGGTATTGCTCTCTTTTTGGGGCTTCTAGCCTGGTACTTAGTAAAAAATGTTCCAGAAGAGGATTCCTCTGCTGCTTTACCAAAATTACTTAGCCAGATAAGTACTACTACTAAGGGTACAAAAAACAATAAGGAGAAAAGTAAAAAATAGTCTGGAATTGCTTTCATATCATGCTACAATGCGCGCGCCTCTTGCTTCTAAAAGAGGCTATACGCATTCATGGAAGACGGTATAACAGCAATTGAACATGGCGCAGATGCAGCAGCGGCCGTCGCCGAAGCAGCTGGGGCGCACGCAGACTCAGGAATACACATCGCGTTAGCGGCTGAACAACTGGGAGTGTTTTTTGGTATCCCCATAACAAACACTCTAATAACCAGCTGGGCTGTTATTTTAATTCTTTTTGTTATCGCCTTTTTTGTTGGACGGAGCATTAAAATGATCCCAGGGAGAGTGCAGACTCTTTTCGAAACAATGATTTCGTTTATTTTGGACTATATGACAGAAGTACTCGAGGATGCAAAGCTTGCTCGTAAATTGTTCCCACTTATAACAACTCTCTTCTTGTTTATTTTTGCTTCTAATATTTTAGAGTTTACCCCCGGTATAGGAAGTTTTGGTCTTATTGAGCACACTGCACTCGGAGAAGTCTTTACTCCAATCTTACGCAGTGTTAACACCGACCTGAATGTGACGTTGGCACTAGCTATTATAGCTTTTGTTACTATTGAAGTAGTGGGAGTTGCGACTTTGGGCTTTGTTAAGTATACGAAGAAATTTATTAATTTTTCCTCACCACTGGCATTTCTTGTGGGAATTATCGAACTGTTCAGTGAAGTTGCTCGATTGATTTCCTTCTCGTTCCGTCTTTTTGGAAACATTTTTGCGGGAGAAGTGCTCATTCTTGTAATCGTATCTTTCGTTCCATACTTTATACCTGTGCCGATGATGTTATTCGAAGTTTTTGTCGGTCTTATTCAAGCAGCTATTTTTGCATTACTCACTTTATTCTTTGTAAAAATGGCAATCACCCCAGTACCAGAGCACTAAAACGTGCTCGCTACGGGGCACGCCGAACCACATTAAAATTAAATGATAAATACTACATGAGATTATAAACATAAAAATAATGACACATTAGATGCTTGTTTTGTTGCTCAAAAAGGCAAAGGAATGATATTGTTTTACCTTTTTGACCAATAATACTTTCCGTAGATTTGGTCTGATATATAAGTTTTTATATATTATTTATTACTAATTATTTATTTCGTATGGAACTTGAAGTAGCAAAAACACTAGGTATGGCACTCGCCGTAGGACTCGGTGTAATTGGTCCCGGTATTGGAATTGGTTTAATCGTTGGTAAGGCACTGGAAGCTATTGGGAGAAACCCAGAAGCATCCGGAAAAATTACCGCAACTATGTTTATTGGTATTGCCTTTACGGAGGCGCTTGCCATCTTCGCACTAGTTATCGCATTTATCGTAAAGTTCGTTTAGTTTATGGAAGAGATTGCTAGTGTATTCGGACTAAATTGGAAACTGCTTTTGATACAAGCGGTTAACTTCGGAGTGCTTCTTTTGGTATTGCGATACTTCCTTTATACACCTGTACTAAAAATGCTTGATGAACGTCGTGAAAAAGTTGAAAAAGGTGTAAAAGATGCAGAGGCAGCTGGTGTGCGCATCCAAGAAATAGAAGACGAGCGCGACGGGGTACTTAAAGAGGCTAGTAACGAAGCGAGTAACATTCTTTCAAACTCAAAAGAAAGATCTGTTGAACAAGCTTCACAAATTACCACTGATGCTAACGCGCAAGCCGAGACAATCCTCGAAAGCGCTAATTTACGAAGCCAGGAACTAAAAGAGCAAGCTCTTCGTGAAAGCAAAGAGGAAATCGGTAAGGCTGCAATTTTAGCAGCCGAGGTAATACTTCGAGATAAAAAGTAACACTATGCCTACCGAATACGCACAGGCATTAGCCAACTCACTCACAGGTGCCACTGAAAAAGCTGACGCAATGGAACGAGTGGACTCGATGGTTACCGCCCTTGCAAAAGTTGGGAAGTTAAAGGCTCTTCCTGCAATTCTAAAAGAATACGAACGGATTGAATCTCGAAAAGCATCCGTGCAGCCCACACTCACCGTTGCTCGACAAAGCGACGGAGATGAAGCCCTAAAAGAATTGATGGACACCCTTGGTGCCGTTCCCAAAAATATTACAGTTACCATTGAAGACAACCTCATTGGTGGTTGGCGTTACTTATCAGGGGACACATTAATAGACTCAAGTCACAAAGC
>JAESTJ010000002.1 GCA_016763615.1 Minisyncoccota bacterium
ATTTTTTTGATGATAAATTTCTTTAACATGATATTTTTATTGATTAATCATAAGTTGTAGGTATTGTATCTGAAACCGTGCAAGCCGCAACAAAACATTGACACAGTGGTATTTCGTGGTAAGATTAATGCACAAATTAACTTAGTAAAATATACAAACATGTCTTTTTCCAAAACAATATTTACTTATTTCAAGAGTACCCTGTCTCGAGTCGGGGCTCTTATTCGTCGATATTCCAACAAGAGAACAGGAGTTGCATTTCTTGTAGTTCTAGTTTTTCTTGGATTTGGATTAGCAAAGGGGGTTCTTTCTAAGGGTGCTGATACTGATTTTGTAGCAGCACAGCGCCAAGTTACGACTGTTCCCGCTGGCGCTATTTCGCAACTTGAATCAGTTTTTGAGACTACTGGCGAAGTAACTTCCCAAATACAGGGAGATCTCCGAGCACAGCGAACTGGAATTATTACACGCGTGCATGCCACGGTTGGAGATACAGTATCAGCTGGGTCCATTATAGTATCCATTGAGAACGCCTCGGAACGTGCGAGTGTAGCCCAAGCTCAAGCTGGAGTTGCTCAAGCACAAGCAAGTTTGAACAAAGTTCAAGGAGGTACTCGTAATGAACAGCTTGCTGTTTTTGCAGCGAGCACAGTAAACGCTACTCAGACTTTGAATGAATCCCTGATAGCATCGAAAAATGTGTTATTGAATGCATACGCTGCAACTGATGCCGCCTTTGTCGGAGGTGTGGATTCTATGTTCAGAGATGCTGATGGAGCAAACCCACAATTACTATTTGTTTCAACTAATAACTCCCAGGTAATTTCAGCAGAACATTCTCGATTTCTATTGCAAGCCATTATCGATCGACATTCACAAGCAGCTACACGCGTAACACTACTTGATGCAACGGCCTTGCGTAGTGAAATAAATACCGTTGAGCAAGAAATATTTAGAATCAAAACTTCTCTCGACAATCTTATTGCTGCTATTGATGGAGCCGTGGCTTCTGCATCTATATCGATTAGTACTATTTCTGGGTACAAGACCACAGCAAATGCTGCTCGCTCAAGCATTCTTGCAACACTCTCTACTCTTTCATCTGCACGAGGAGCGCTTAATGGTGCAGAAAGTACTCTTACTATTGCTCAGGAAAATGAATCACAGGGAGTTTCAGGAGCACAGCAAGAAGATATTGATGTTGCTCAAGCACAACTCGACTCTGCCAAGGCTTCTTTAGCTCAGGCAGTAGCACAACTCGAGGATACTCGAGTACGAGCTCCTGTTTCAGGAATAATTACAATTTTGACCGTTGACCCAGGTGATTTTGTTTCTGCCTTTCAAGATGTTGGTTTAGTTGCCAATAATGGTGCATTAGAAGTTGTAACTTTTGTCTCCCCTGCTGCTATTACTAGGATTTCTACAGGGGGACGTGCTCGTATTGATTCTACCTATGAAGGAATAGTTACGAGTATTTCTCAAGGAATAGATCCACTCAAGCGGCAAGTCGAAGTGCATGTTGCATTAGTAGCTTCAGACGTTGCGCTAACTCATGGCTCTCGAGTAGTAGTAAAGTTTCTTAGTTCAGCAGAAGAGATAAAAAGTCCTACAACGGTCATTCTTATTCCCATCTCAGCTCTTAAGCTGATAGGTAGCGACGCATTTGTGTTTTCGGTGAATTCGGTAAATTCATTAACCGCACACAAGGTGGAACTCGGAGCTGTCATTCAAGAATCCATTGAAATTATTTCAGGAATCAATACCAGTACACGTATAGTGATTGATGCTCGCGGACTCAATGAAGGAGATACGGTACTAGTAGAAAATTAAACATGTTTAACTTTTGGAGCTTTTTCACGCAACGTAGTCGCTTTGCCATCATACTCATTGCAACCATCGGTTTTTTGGGAATCACCGCTATTATCGATATACCAAAAGAATCATCGCCCGAAGTGGAGGTGCCTATAGCTGTAATATCTACAATATTACCAGGAGCATCTCCCGAAGATGTCGAAAAACTGGTAACTAATGTTCTAGAGGAACCTCTTAAGAATAGCTTGAGTGATGTGCGAAATATCACATCAAGTTCAAGTGAAGGAATTTCAAATATCACAGTTGAATTTGAAGCAAGTGCAGATTTAGTGAAGTCGCTGCGTAGTGTTCGTGATGAAGTTGATAACGCAAAAAGTGACCTACCCGATGAGGCACTTGATCCTCGAGTTATAGAAATTGATTTTGGTAGTGACCCTGTCGTAACCGCGACTTTGTCAGCTGACATTCCCATTGAATTACTTTTCCGCCTTGGTGAAGATGCTGCAGATGAACTTGAAAATGTGCGGGGCGTATCATCGGTTTCTGTTGGCGGTGTGGAAAAGCGTGAGGTAAACGTCATTATCAATCGCGGAGCACTCTCTCAGTATGATTTAACAGTGACCGATGTAACTCGCGCCATAACGGGAGCTAATATTGCTCTTCCGGTGGGCAGTATTCAAATTGGAGATGTTGAATTTCCAGTACGATTGGCAGGTGACGTACGTGATTCTCAAGAGGTAGCAGGAATCCCCATTTTGGCTGCTGGAGGAGTTCCAATTTACGTGCGTGATATTGCCACGGTAATCGATGGTCGCGCAGAACCAACAACAATAAGCCGTACAAGTCTCAATGGAGAGCCATCTATTCCCTCGGTTTCTTTCGAGGTATTCAAAAGCTCTGGTGCCAAAATTACAAAAGTCAGTGCTGCAGTTAATGAGCGTTTTGAGGAAATGGTTTCTCCTGGAGGGCTCTTAGAAGGCATGGACATTAGTATCGTGTTCGACAATGGAGATCAACTTAAAGATGATCTTACCGTTCTTACTCGAAGTGGTATTCAAACTGTTGCTCTTGTGACATTGGTACTCCTTATTGCTGTCGGATGGCGTGAAGCTCTTATTGCGGCAATTTCAATTCCACTATCATTTCTTGTTGCATTTATGGGACTTAAATATTCAGGCAACACACTAAACTTTGTGAGTCTTTTTGCTCTCATCCTTTCAATTGGAATTATTGTGGATTCCACAATAGTTATTGTTGAAGGTATTAATAAACGTTTGCGCGAACTATCATCAAGAAGTGAAGATGAGTCAGCAACCGATCGTTACAAAATGAAATCGCAAGCAGCACTTGATGTAGTGCGAGAATTCCATATACCACTTACCACAGGAACAATGACAACAATTGCGGTATTTGCTCCCCTTCTTTTAGTGTCAGGTATTACTGGTGAATTTATTAAAAGCATTCCCTTTACCATCATTTTCATTCTACTCGCTTCCCTTTTAGTCGCACTTGGCTTTGTGCCACTTTTTGCTACTAAGTTATTGCACCGCGGTTCAGAATCTGCAAATGTATTTGCACAGAAACGCGACAAGTTTGTAGCTCTCTTTGAACGCAAATATCGTGAATATTTAAGACAATTACTCGGTAGTCGAGAATCAGAAAATACACTTCTCATAACACTTATCGTTTTATTCTTTATCGCTCTAGCACTTCCCTCTATGGGAGCGGTGCGCGTTGTTTTCTTCGAAGATAGTGATTCTGATTTTATTTTCATCGAGACGGAACTTCCTACTGGAACTATTCTCTCAAGAACGGACTTAGAGATTCGTAAAGCTGAGGAGATTTTATATTCAATTCCAGAAGCGACTTCATTTGTGACCACTGTTGGTCGCACGAGCGCATTCGCTGACCCATTTAGCGGATCTTCAGCTAGTGCACGATTTGCAAATATTTTTGTCACCTTGGACACTGATCGAGACCGAGTCACTACTGAAATAGTTGATGAGGTTCGTGCAAAGCTAACGACTGTCCACACATCACAGATGCGCGTAGATCAACTCAGCGATGGGCCACCTTCTCTTGCTCCGGTAACCATTACTCTTTCAGGTGACGATTTGGTAGAGCTGGAAGAGACTGCACTTCTAGTTGAGAAGATATTACAAGAAATACCTGGAACTACAGATATAACCTCAAGTGTAAAAAATAACACTAACGAATTTGTCTTAACCATTAACCGTGCAGAAGTTGTCGCGCGAGGTGCAAATATTGCTACTATTGCAGGAAGTTTACGAGCGGCGCTTTATGGTGAAGACGCGACAGAGATTAAGCAATTAGGAGATGATATAGACATTGTCGCGCGCGTGGCACTAGATTCAGAGCTTGGTACAAACGCATTTGCTACAAACGCAACCACAATCGACACATTGGCCCAAATTGAAATTACCACTCCAAATGGAACAGTTCCATTAGCTGCATTTGTTGCTGTTGCCGTAGCACCGAGTCGTTCTGCAATTAATCACAAGAAAGGTACACGTATTGCTACTGTTTCAAGTCGACTCACCAAAGGTGGAAATGCCTTAATCATTACTGACGAATTTGAAAAGCGTATAGAAGGCTTGAATTTACCGCGAGGAATTGACGTCTCAGTCGGAGGAGAAAGTGAGGACATCGATCAATCCTTCAAGGACATGTTCACTGCTCTTATTATTGGCTTGGTAAGTATGTTTGCAATATTGGTATTGCAGTTCAATTCATTCCGTTACGCTGCGTATGTGCTCGCCATTGTCCCCCTTTCTCTCATAGGAGTTTTTGCGGGTCTTATGATTACGGGGAGTCCCCTTTCTTTCCCCTCAATGATGGGGTTCATTGCGCTTTCTGGAATTGTAGTAAACAACTCGATTATTCTTATTGATACTATTAATAAGAATAGGCGTAAATATGGAGCATCTAAGACAATGAACGAAATCGTCGTTGAAGCGAGTGCATCACGTTTGCGCCCGGTAATTCTAACCGCACTCACCACAGTTATCGGTATGATTCCGCTTCTCTTTGCTGCAGCCATTTGGATACCATTGGCGTACGCGCTTATGTTTGGGCTCGCCTTTGCAACTATCATTACTCTATTACTCGTACCAAGCATCTACGCTCGCTGGCCAGGGAAATTGGACGAATAATACAATCCAAGAAAATGGCTCTAATACGTTAAACCGCTAAAACGCCCGGCGTTTTAGCGGTTTAATACACAAAAAGAAAACAGTGCGATGCAAAAAAATACAAGTCGCGAAACCTGTCACTGCTTAATCAGAGTAAGTGATTGATATAACAGTCTGATTTTGCTTGTAACAGTACTCTCAACACATGACCGAGGAAATCTATTCCTTTGGTCGTTTCTCTTGACAGTATTTCCAATGCAGTGCATAATATGAGTAGGTACTGGGAAATAAAATTCACTTCATGGAGAAGAAAATGAATTTAACAAATTTATCAAATTGCTTAATTACAGGTATGGCCGGTTTTGTTATTGGAGTAGTCATAGTGTTTTATTATACTGGCAGTTCTGAAAGTAGGTTATCAATGCCAAAACAATTCATTGCTGACTGCACCACAGGGCAAGATAAAAGGCTTCGGAAAGCAACAGGTACGGCAACTTTCCGCGTACAATTTCAGGATGGAGAATTTGTAAGTAATGGTTTTGAGTGTATTTCCAAAAAAAGTGATTAGCGTTAAAACCACCTTCATAGCATCTTACAAAAGTTTCAAAATAACCGAAAGAATTTATTCCTTCGGTCATTTTTTTATTCATTTATTCAGATTATTAACTGTATCGATTAATCGATACAGTTAATTGGGATAGGATTTATATCCTAATTTTACCAACCTCCAGAGAACCTATCTGGACGTTGGTAAATATGTAAAAGAAATGTATAGTGCCACCAGATTATATGGGAAGCTTTTGGCAACGAAAGTTTTGATTCTGAATTACAAAAAGAGGAGAAAAGAAATGACCCTTTCATCAAGTGAAATTCTTAAAGATGCTGGCTACGGAAGCATCTCTAATCGTCTCATCAGAGAGTGGACTGCACATCATGGAGATAATATATTTCTCTATGTGGATGACGAACGAGTTATTCTAAGAATTTTGTGTGTAGCTCTCTTATTGCTCTTATTTGGCGCAGTTCTTGTGGGAACAATACAGTCTTTGGACAGCCCAATCTTTAATGGGAGTGCACTCTCATGGGAGCCTGTGCTTTTTGCGTTCGCGTACGTGGCACTCGCGATAACTGTCTCTGTCTTTATCGGCAACGCGTTTCATCTTGTACAGAGACTCCTGAGTTATAGAAACTCGGCCAAAGCAGGGAGGATATTCCGAGAGGACTACTCGAATTTTCTTGCTTTATTTGGAGAATTTGAACCTTATGCTATGGCAGAATGGGCAGAATTGCAAAATTTAGCGCGTCGCGTTTTGGCTCAGAAAGCAAAAGATTATGATACCGCCGAGGTGTCGTACAGGTCTGGAAGTGGCACCTCGAAACATGAGCAAGCTTTGGAGGAATTCGAGGAAGCTTTCGAACTACTCTGTCGGTTTCGTCTCATTGAGTTCATTGAAGGACGCAGTCCATTTTTCAAGGAAATTAGGGAGAATGGAAAAGTAAATCTTACGACAGTTCCGTCTCCTTAGCACATTTTAAATGTGCACGAATAATTGCAAAACGGTCGAGAGAATATCTCGACCGTTTTTATACTTTTATACTAAATAGAAGAAATTACACTCATGGTCTAGGTGGCACCTAGACCATGAGTGTAAAATCTAATTTAGAAGCGTTCTCTATTTCGTTTAACATATCACGTATATCCTCAAGGTCCGAAATATCAAGAGGTGAGATATCTTTACTTAATATCAAAGATTCGTCGCGATCTGAAACAAAGTAATCCTTGTAGCTTGAGTATCTGTAGTTTTTCAAGAATTCTTGCGCTTCTTTTTTGTTTTCAACTCCCAGTTCCTTCAAACTGGATTTTATTTGCGCAACTGGATTAAGATGGATATATGTTACTAGCCATCTAAAGTATTCATCGCTGTCTACATGTTTAGAACGAAAAGGTCTACACATTAATCCTCCCGTACGATTATACTTTTTGTTCATATACATTACATACGATGTCATCAGCTTACGCATAAATGCAGTTATACCACCTTCTAACTTCTCGCTTAAAAGCAGGTGAAAGTGATTGGGCATCATTGTGTAGGCCACTATATCAACATAGCTCTTGTCTTTACGCGATTTTCGTATTGCATGTAATGTTAATTTTTTAGTCCTGTCAGTTCTTGGTTTAATAGCACCAGCGTAATTACAAATAAATAAAAGACGTTGAAATTGAATCCAGTCGCCAGTACTAAAAAATATTTTCCGCTTATCAATTCCTCGGTTGTATATGTGATAAAATTCCCCAACTTCAAATTGGACTTTTCTTTGCATTCCCTAATTGTAAATCATCTAACGCCAATGGTCTAGGTGGCACCTAGACCATTGGCGTTAGAATTGCTTAATCCAAAAACCCCATGGGCCGAATTCTTTATATGTACCTATCTTGGTACGTTCAATTTCTAACGCTAAAGCACCTGTACATAGCTTCTTCCCTATTTCGTTTGCGAGCGTTCGCATGTAGGTTCCCGAGCTCGCAATACAAGTAATTTCAAGAACTTGGAGTGGCTGGGAGTTAGTCTTGTACCATGTATTCCAAGAGTCGAGCACTTCGTGACGCCTAAAATCGCGACCAAGACGCTTGCTTTCATCGGTCACGATTGAGAGTGCATGGATTTTTTGGAGAGTGCGTTCTTTGAGTTTTTCTGGAGCAATCGTGTGCACATTAGTAAGTTCAAGTTTGTACACCATTCCTTTTGACTTTGGTATATCTATTTCATTCAGACGTCCTTCGAGAAACCATTGGAATAAAGGTTTTCCCTGCACTGTTTTTGAAGAAAGAGCTGGGTAGGGCCAGTTATATTTTCCATTAAAATCTTCTAA
>JAESTJ010000018.1 GCA_016763615.1 Minisyncoccota bacterium
ATATTCCAAGCCTTCCATACTGGACCAAAATCAACTCCGTCTGGTTGGATGCTCGTTGAAGTTCCTGCAGCAAACGCTGAGAATCCGTAAACACTCAACTGCTCAGCTAAAACGCCCTTACCCCCCACTACGACTCCTAGCGCAAAAGTTACTGCAATTATCAGAGTTGTATTTATAACTGACCTAGTTGTAATCTGGGACATTGAGACATTATGACATGTGAGAAAATACTTTTCAAATCAAATACTTTTTTAGATGAACACTTGTATAGTGTGGTTATGCACTCAAACTTCTACTCTATTTTTCTCGTGCAGTATACCCAGCACTAACTTTAGTGTTGTGCACTTGTGCACGTAAACTTTGTTCGACACTAAAGTTAGTGCTGGGTATAATTAGAAGTAATGTTGCACCGTCATGAGTATAAAAATCTTATTTGGGTTGATCTTGAATCCCCAACTGTTGCAGAAATGCGTGAAGTGGTAAATGAATTTGGTATTGATCAAATAGTTGCAGATGAACTTCTTTCGCCCACTCTGCGAACTCACACTGAACGTTATGATAACTATCTATATCTCGTTCTTCACTTTCCAACCCTAAAACATCCCAAGGGTGCGGTTGTAACTCCTGAGCAGGAAGTTGATTTTATAGTCGGAAGGAATTTTATTATCACTGCACGTTATGAAGAGTTGGTAACATTCGTAGAGTTTAGAAAAGTATTTGAAGTAAATGCCACTCTTAAAGAAGATCACTTTACCGATAATCCTTTTGATATTTTTCTAATGCTCGCAAAGCGACTCTATCGAACTGTTGATTCGGAAATTGATACTGTGCGAGAAACTCTAGAGTGTATAGAAAATGAAATATTCGAAGGACACGAAAAAGAAATGGTTGTCTCTCTCTCAAAAGCTGGACGCGATATTCTCAATTTAAAACAAGCTCTTGACCCTCATCAAGATGTACTTAGTTCACTAACGGAACTAACCGCAGAATTTGCGGGAAAAGAGTACGTCTCCCGCGTTCGGGCAATTGAAAATAGATATTACCGTGCAAAAAAACACATCACGAGGATATGGCAAACCTTAAACGAACTCCGAGAAACGAATAACTCCCTTCTTACGACTAAGCAAAACGAGGTTATGAAAATATTTACTATCCTTGCGTTCGTAACCTTCCCACTTTCTCTTATTGCCTCTATTTTTGGAATGAATACCGTACACGTTCCTTTTATTGGAAACCCGTACGATTTTTGGATTGTGATACTAATTATGGGAATCGCTACTTTCTTTATGTTTTTGTTCTTCCGTAGTAAGAAATGGCTTTAGTAGCTTAAAGAATTATCTACTTTTCTCTTCAGAGAGAACCAATATCGTGATATTCTAGCTCTATGCAAAAGCAAAAACAGTCACTTTTTTTCTATAATACTCTTTCTAAAGAAAAAGAAGAATTTAGGCCGCTCCGTGATGATGGAGTTCGTATGTATAGTTGTGGCCCTACCGTATATGGCCGCGCGCACATTGGTAATATGCGTACCTACGTTCTTTCTGACCTAATTCGCCGTACTCTTGAATATAATAAACTTGTAGTGCGTCAGGTAATAAATATTACAGATGTAGGACACCTTACTGGTGACAATCAGGGTGATGCTGACACGGGCGAAGACAGACAAGAAAAAGCAGCAAAACTTAGTGGAGAATCTGCGCAAGACATCGCAAAAAATATACTGCCCTATTTTTGAGCGACATTGCAAAGCTAAATGTAAATACAAAAAATACACAATTTCCTCGTGCAACCGAGTATATTGGTGAGCAAATTGCGATGATTGATACTCTAATGCAAATTGGAAGTGCATATAAGATAAAGGACGGTGTGTATTTTGATACATCAATGTTTACAACGTATGGGGAACTCGGCGGAGTTAACGAACAAGAATTAGAAGAAGGTGCTCGTGTTGAAAAAAATGTTGAAAAACGTAATCCATCAGACTTTGCTCTGTGGAAGTTCTCGAACAAAAAGGAGAAACGACAGCAAGAATGGGATTCTCCTTGGGGAGTAGGTTTCCCTGGCTGGCACACTGAATGTTCTGCAATGAGCCGTGCACTTTTGGGAAGACAACTAGACATTCACACTGGAGGTATTGATCACATTCCAATACACCACAATAATGAAATAGCTCAGAGTGAGTCGGCGAACAAAAAAAAGTTTGTAAATTACTGGCTTCATAATGCTTTCATAAATGTGGAGAGTCGTAGAATGGGAAAATCTATTGGAAACCTCATAAATCTAGATCAAGTAATAGACCGAGGCTTTTCTCCCCTTTCATACCGCTACTGGTTACTTACTGCTCACTACAGAACTCCAGCGAATTTTACTTGGGAGGCACTCGAAGGTTCACATACGGCACTCAAGAAGTTACATAGAATCTTTGTAGATGAACTAAGTGTGCCCAGTGGTGCAGTTGATACAGAGTATCAGCAAAAATTCCACACGTTTGTTAACGATGACTTAGATACTCCTAAAGCAGTTGCACTACTTTGGGACTTGGTTAAGGACGATTCGATTTCTCCAGAAAGCAAGCGAGCAACTCTTTTAAACTTTGATTCTATTCTTGGCTTGGGATTAAGTGAATCTGATGAGTCGCTTACCCGTCTTTTGCGAGGAAATGCTCAAAAGTTAGAAGTTTCAAATATTCCAAAAGACCTACAGAAGCTCGTTGATGAGAGAGAAGAAGCACGTGAAAAAAAGAATTTTGAACTCGCAGACACACTTCGTGAAAAAATAGAATCGCAGGGTTACTCTGTTGAAGATACCGACGCGGGTCCCACTTTGACTAAACTATAGAAACAGCCCAACCATATTAATTTATATAAAATTAAGAAGGTCGGGCTATTGTCCTAGAGTCTATCCGAAATGGAAAAGTGCAAAGGCGTTGATGCTAATATGAAGAGTATTATCGATGATGATCAGCAACCAAATCGACAAGAAAGGTGGAGTGTCTTTGCTTGCACCCGAATTCTCTTTCGCTTCTTTCCATGAGTACCACCAAGATGGTGGGGATAAAAAGTTGCGAAACCAAGCAATGCAGCGTGCAAGACGCCACCGGTCTATAACAAAATGTGTACCGGTAATAATGAGCAGAGCAATACTGTCTTGGGTTAGAAAAAGAAAAGGGATAGTGTACACAATAGAGTGAACCATCGCTGCAACATTTTTCTTTATTTTCTCATTTGCCATCCACTCGGATTGGAGAACATAGTCTCCTATGATGTGAGCAGATAACTGCTCGATTGTTGGGACAAACATGAAGTCCTCCGTTCGCAAAATCGCTACGTAAGTGCATTGTTGACTGCGTATATATAACTACTAATTTAAAACAAAGTAAAGCAAACACTTGATTTTAGGAGAGCTGTCCCCACCTCACCCACATACCCACATACGCTGCCAATGAGGTCAAGAGCGATAACATGGTAAAATTCTGAGTATGACAGAAAGTCGTGTACCACCACAAGATCTTGCAGCTGAGCGAGCGTTGCTTGGAGCAATAATGCTTAAACCTAACGCAATGTATGACATTGCCGACATGGTAGTTCCCGATTCTTTCTATGCAAGTAAGCATGGCGACATATTCGATGCTATGTTCGGCCTTTTCAGTAAAGGTGAACCCATTGACCTTGTTACACTTTCAGGAAAGCTAGAATCACAGAAAAAACTTGAACAAATAGGAGGCAGAGGTTATTTATCGGAATTGGTTAACGCAGCCCCAGCTGCAACAAACGCATCCCATTATGCTCAAGTGGTCAAAGCCAAGCATGTTCACCGTGACCTCATCGAAGCAGCGGTATATATTGGCGAACTGGGTTACAAGGAGGATGTCGAAATAGATAAACTTCTCGATGAAGCACAATCGACTGTGTTTCAAATTGCCAACACCTCCTCTTTACAAAAGTTTGTATCCATTGGAGAAGAGCTTAAAGACGCCTGGAAACGACTGGAGGCTCTTCAAGAGAATAAGGATACAATCCGAGGTATCCATACTGGATTCCGCGACCTCGATACCCTTTTGGCAGGATTCCAAAAGTCCGACCTTATCATTCTTGCTGCACGCCCTTCTATGGGTAAAACGACTCTCGCACTGGATATTGCACGCCAAACATCTATTTCGCACGACAACGCTGTTGGCTTTTTCTCTCTTGAGATGTCCTCACAGCAACTTACTGACCGAATGCTCGCATCAGAATCTAGCGTGAACTCATGGAAACTACGAACTGGACGTCTCTCTTCCGACGAGGAGTTTGACCGCCTTCGCAATGGTATGGACAGACTCTCTTCTGCTCCTATATATATCGACGATAAGTCCGAGCGAACTGTGCTACAGATGCGCTCTATCGCAAGAAGACTCAAAGCTGAAAAAAGCCTTTCTTTGATAGTCGTAGATTACCTGCAACTTATTGTTCCCGGTATCACACGCCAAAGTGATTCTATGGTGCAGCAAATAACTGAAATTTCACGCTCACTTAAGGGTATGGCACGTGAACTAGACGTGCCAGTGTTAGCTCTGTCACAGCTATCTCGTGCCGTTGAGCAACGAGGTGGCACACCCCGCCTTTCTGACTTGCGTGATTCTGGTTCTATTGAACAGGACGCTGATGTGGTTATGTTCATTCACCGAGATGATAAAACGAACGAAAATTCAGACAGGCCAAATATTGCGGACATAATGATTGAAAAGCATCGTAATGGTCCTGTGGGGCGCATTCAGTTATATTTCGATGATGAAAAGGTCGCCTTTACTACAATAGACAAAAGTGACTTTGGCGATTTCGAAGAAGCCACGACTGGGGCGCAGAAGAGTGAATTTTAAATATGTCAGATATAGACACGCTTACAGAGTTATTTATGAGGTTTCCTGGTATAGGACCACGCCAAGCAAAACGTTTTGTGTTTTTTCTGTTACGCCAAGATGCTGGCTATCGTAATGCACTGACGCGAGCTATAACTGATGTAGTTTCCAATATAAAACGATGTGAACAATGTTTACGTTTTGCTCCATTGCACGCACAAAAACCTATATGTAATTTGTGCGCCGACTCTAGCCGTGAAAAAAATCTCTTGATGGTGGTTGAAAAAGATACTGATATAGATCAAATAGAAAAGAGTGACTCATATAATGGACAGTATTTTGTTCTTGGTGGCACTCTTTCTCTAACTGGTAAAAAAGGGTTCATTCGAGAAAAAGAACTTTTTAGCCACTTTAAAAAGCAAGATTCTTTTGCCGAAATCATCCTTGCACTTTCCGCGACTCCGGATGGTGAATACACCACTGATTATCTCCAAACTAAATTTAAAGAAGATGAGCACGTAAAGGAAGCCTCTGTCACCATTCTTGGACGTGGACTTTCAACTGGTTCAGAACTCGAATACGCAGACGCAGATACGCTTACTCAGGCATTAAAAAACCGTGCGTAGCACGGTTTTTTCTTATCCAATTTTAGTTATTTTCACCCGAGAGTATGGTTGTCGGTGACCTCTGTTTTTGAAATAACGACTTTTTGATTTGAATCGAATTACAGATATTTTTGCAGCTCGGCCAGTTTGAATGAATTCAGCAGTAACCTTTGCGCCTTTAATCGTTGGCTCTCCTACTGCAGTAATTTTACCATCATCTGTAAGAAGTACCTCAGCAAATTCAACCTTGTCTCCTTCTTTACGATTTCCATCAAGCTTCTCAATGTTCAAGAAATCTCCTTCACGAACAATGTATTGCTTACCTCCTGTGGCAATAACTGCGAAATTTCCTGACTTTTTTACCTTTGTAGACGTAGTTTTCTCTACTACTTTTTCCTCAGTAGTTTTTTTAGGCGCAGCCTTTTTAGCAACCGTTTTTGCCGTCGGTGTCTTTTTTACTGCTTTTTTCTTGTCTACTACTTTTTCAGCCATGTTAGAAGTTTTTATGAATGCAATGAATTAAAAATTCTCACACCGAGCACTCAGAAAGCCAGCGTGCTTCGCACAGGCCCTGCCTGTATAGCTTTCTGAGTGCTCGGTCCACCAAATCTTGGTCGCCGAGGCTCCTTGATTTGTTAGATACTACCGTACTATAGGTAAAAATCAAGGCCCAGGTGGTTTTCCTGGGCCTTGCTAGTCTTTCTAAACGGATTCCTTTTGTTGCTATTCCTTTGGCAAAATTACGGTAATACTTTTTTTGAAATATACCATCTCTTTTCCGACATGGGCTTCGGCATCAAAAGTAACGACTGTAGTGCCGCGTCTGAGTTGGACATTCATAACCTTGGCGGAATATTTAACAAGATCACCAATTCGAACGTTCGAACAGATTTTTGTCTTTCCACTCAAGCGAGCAATCGAACCGTTGGGTAAGACTTCTTTCAAAAACCCAGACAGAAGTGGTTCATGAGCGCACCCATGCATCACTACTCCTGGAAGGTTTTCTTTATGCGCTGCCGGAGGCCACCAGTGAATAGGATTGTAGTCCCCCGAATGCAACATGATAAGAAGCGTACGCCAAACGCCAATCCGTTTTGGTTTCCCGACAAACGAGTCACCTATCCTAAAGTTATTCTCGAACACATCCAATTGAGCATTCGTTTCAGCGATATTGGTCACGATAATACCTCCTTAACTTTTTCTGTCGGAATTATACCATGAATTCATTTCATGTAAATACCTCTGAATACACTATTCGTCTTTCAGTGGCTTATCAATCTGCTCTACTTCAATTTCTGTTGACTCCCCCGTGATTCGTAACACGTCCTTGTCTATCTTCCCCAATTCTTTTGACCCTGCGTTAAAATGGTTAACGGTGGTTGTCAGTGAATTTCCTAGCTTTTTGTAATAATCATCATATTTTGCGATATGTCGTCCAAGTTTTGATACATTTTTCATAACATCCTTTATAGATTCTTCCATTTCCATTCCCTTAAGTCCCTGTAAAACTGTCTGTAAATAGGCCAAAAAGGACGTAGGAGACACAATAATTACTTTATACGTTCCAGCTGCACGTTGGATAAG
>JAESTJ010000019.1 GCA_016763615.1 Minisyncoccota bacterium
CTTAAAAGAGGAAATTCCAACTATTTTAATTCTCGGTGGTTCTCAAGGTGCTCAGGCCATAAACTCAGTAGTACTTGATGCACTACCAGAATTGCTGAAAAAGTACCAAATCATCCACCAGGCAGGGAAAGACAACATCGAAAATGTAAGAAACATTTCAAGTGTTATTTTGAAAGACAATCCAAATGCAAAACGCTATAGAGCATTTGGTTTTCTTAACACACTGGCTATGCGTATGTCCGCGGGAATTGCTTCTATTGTTGTCGCTCGAGCTGGTGCAGGCTCGATATTCGAAACAGCTGCTTGGGGTCTTCCTTCTATAACCATACCGCTGCCTGAGGAAATTTCTCATGATCAAACAAAGAATGCTTTTGCCTATGCTCGAGACGGTGCTGCAACCGTAATGAAACAGAAAAATCTTACAAAAAATATCCTTATTGCTGAAATAGACCGCATTATGGACGATCCTGAGATTCAGTCACAAATGACCCAAGCAGCACATGATTTTGCAAAACCTGACGCAGCAGAAAAAATCGCACGAATGATTATTAATACTGCACTAAAGCACGAAGAATAATATGGAAGTACCTAATGCATTCTATAGGACAAGCGTCAAAGCACTCGTACTGAACAGTGACAAACAGTTTCTTCTCTGCAAGGAAATAGACGGTACTTGGGAACTGCCGGGTGGTGGCCTAGATTTTGGTGAGAATCCACAAGAAGGTCTCGTTCGGGAAATTCGCGAAGAAATGAGTTTGGAAGTGGCGTCAATTGCCGAAACACCTTCCTATTTTGTGACTGCTTTTTTTGAACGTAACGATGTTTGGAAAGCAAATGTACTATACGAAACCGAGTTGGAGAATCTGGATTTCAAAGCATCAGATGAATGCATCGAAATTGCTTTTTTTACCGCAGATCAAATAGTGAACAGCAAAATACCTGTTATACCGACTGTTTACGAATTCGCAAAAGTCTATAAGCCAGAAAATCATGAATAAAATAATCACACGATTTCCACCATCACCGACAGGAAGCCTACATATTGGAAATATCCGAACACTACTTTTTAACTATCTCTTTACTCGCAAAAACGGGGGAGAGATAGTCATGCGCTTTGAAGACACTGACCAAGAGCGAAGCAGCAAGGATAATGAGAAAATAGCTCTCGATGCGTTAGCAGCATTAGGTTTAGATTTTGACAAAGGACCTTTCAGACAATCAGAGCGAACTGACAAATATATAGATGCACTTAATATTCTTATTGAAAAAGATACCGCCTACATCGCGGAAGAATCAGAAGGGGAAGAGGGAAGTAACGTTATTCGCTTTCGTAACCCAAACAAAGAAATAACATTCACTGATTTAATTAGGGGGGAGATTACTATCGACACAACTGATTTCGGCGATTTTGTTATCGCACGTTCAGCGAAGAGTCCTTTATACCACTTAACTGTAGTAGTCGACGATCTAGAAATGGGTGTCACCCACGTGATTCGCGGTGAAGACCATATTACTTCGACTCCTCGACAAATACTTTTGATTAACGCTCTAGATGGACTGCTTCCAACTTACGCGCACCTACCCTTAATTATTGGTAACGATAAAAAGAAACTTGGTAAACGCCATGGAGCAGTAACGTACCAAGAGTTTGAAGATTTAGGATATATTCCAGCTGGAATTATAAACTACCTTGCATTACTCGGATGGAATCCGGGTGATGGCGATGAAAGAGAATTCTTCACCAAAGAAGAACTCATCTCGGAGTTCTCGCTTGAACGAGTAAACAACTCGCCTGCAACTTTTTCATACGAGAAATTTGACTCAATAAATAAACACCACCTCATGCTATTAGAAAATGAGGAATATGAAACCTATGTAAAGAAATTCTTAAAAAACCATCCCGAGGGACAAAAAATAATTACCCATCCAAGTTTTTCCTTACTCGTAACATCTGTATTACGTGAACGTATTCATAAGTTCGCTGAAGTAGTCACTATGCTCGAGAATGGTGAATTTAACTGGCTGACCAAAACTCCTGCCTATGACGCAAACGAGCTTTTGTGGAAGGAAACCCCGTCTGAAATTATTACTTCACACTTGCAACACATTCAGACAACACTCGAAAACGTCTCAGGTTGGTCCCCAGAGGCCCTAAAGGCTGTTATATGGCCCTATGCGGAAGACAAAGGAAAGGGTGAGGTTTTATGGCCCATGCGCTTTTCTCTCACTGGAGAGAAAAAATCACCTGACCCTTTCACGGTCGCTGCAATTCTTGGTAAGGAGGAGACTCTGGTTCGTCTTCAAACTGCAGTGGATAAATTAAAATAGATATGACGTGGACTATTCGAAATGCATTTTTGTTTCTTTTCCTCATTCTTTTTGCTATTCCTCTTATTGGCTACGCGCAAAGTGCTGATGAAATACGAGAAAGAATAAACAATCAACAAGACGAATTCACTGACATTGAAACCGAAATAAAAAAGTATGAAGTCCAACTCACTCAAGTTGGGCGTGAAAAACAAACGTTGCAGGGAGCCGTGTACGAACTTGATGTATCGCGAAATAAGGTAAATGCGAGCATCTCACTTGCCCAAAGGAAAATCAATAATACTAGCGCCACCTTAGGTGAACTTGAAACTGATATAGAAACTAAAGAGACTTTAATTTCACAAAACCAATTGGCGTTAGCTCAAACCATTCGTCGTATGAATGAACGAGAATCAGATTCATTTGTTGAAATAATTCTCAACAGCAAAGACATCTCAAACGTGTGGAATGATATTGAGACCCTTCAGCAATTTCAAGTTGTAGTCCGCAGTGAGGTAGATGTTTTGTCTGTTCAAAAAGATGATTTAGAAGATGCACGAGATAAAAAACAAATAGAACAAGGGATTCTTGTTAATCAGAAAACTGAACTTTCCACGCAACAACGTTCTCTCGATATTAATCGACGAGCGAAAAATAACCTCCTTAAGGAAACTAAGAATCGCGAATCAACTTTCCAAGAACTTCTTGATGCGAAACGACAAGCCAAGAAAGAGTTTGAAGCGCAACTGCGAAGTTTTGAGTCTGAGTTGCAATTCTTGCTCGACCCAGAAAGTATCCCACCAGCGGGGAAGGGGGTACTACTGCGTCCAGTTCGAGGAGTCATTACACAAAATTTTGGTACAACTGCCTTTTCCAAAACAGGTGCGTACAATGGAAAAGGCCACAATGGTATGGATTTTGGCGTACCAATAGGGACACCAGTAAAAGCGTCTCTCGCAGGAAATGTTAAAGCGACAGGGAACACCGATGCCTTTCGCGGTTGTCTCTCATATGGAAAATGGATTCTGGTAGAACACGTTAATGGTCTTACTACCCTTTACGCTCACCTTTCAGATATTAACGTGAACCCGGGGGAAGCAGTTGGAACTGGTGGAACAATCGGATATTCAGGTAACACTGGATTCTCCACTGGGCCTCACCTTCACTTTACCGTCTACGCAAGTGAAGCAGTAAAAGTTGTTCGTCTTGGAGATGTTAAAGCCCGCACAAACTGTGCTGACGCAAAAATCCCTGTTGCAGCTTGGGAGGGTTACTTGAATCCTCTCGATTATCTGTAGAGAAACCCTTTCCTCTCGCTCCGTAAGAAAACAATGTCGCACCACAGGAGTACTTCCATTATTTCTAAGCGCTCCGCACTAAGAAAAATTGGTCGCGTACAGTATAGTGGTCACCTTTAACAGGTACTGACATACACCGAAGCTTAATGTCGCACAATATATATAGGGTAGAATGGTCGAGAGAGTGGGGTATGAGCTCTTTTAGACATACCTGAGTACCTACAAAAGTGTTACAGAGAGTTCCACAGCGTTTCAAAGGATATAAACTGTAACCAAGTTAAGCGGTTTGTAGAAATTTTGATAATTTTTCCTGAAATTGGAAAATGTGATAAAAGTATAAATTGCGTAAACATTACTTTATCTAAACGTTATAAGAGCGGTGGCTTAACCAAAGGGATACTCAAGAGTATGTATGGTCGCCTATACATCTCTTATGTACTCTATGTGACGTCGCAAAAGGTATATTGTACGACACGTAACACTTCTTTAGCGACCACTTCCCTTTAAGGGTTAAGGTTAGAGCTGTAGGAAATAGTTATAAGTTTTTTATATCTCCTAGCAAGATATGAACGACCGAAGCGCAACGACGAGACAAACTCTTCTAAAAGTTCATCAGTAAAAACCGATGATGTAAAAGAGGAGTGTTCTCTCCCCTGTTTACTTATAGTGACGTCCATTACTTCTAAGAGTGGTATTATAAAATAATGAATGCTTGGATAGTTCCAATCTTAACTGCCCTAGTTGCAGGCTTTGTGACCTTCTTTATTGGCAGAAGTTCATTTAAGTGGACCTCAAAACGGCAAGCTGACATAGATACTTTCCGAGCATTTGAGAGTATTATCTCTTATGATGTTTTTCAAGCACTTATAAATCAGACATACGACATGCGTTTCCAACAATCACTGAATGTTCACATTAACGAATTTGATAGATTCGCGAACAATCCAGTAACCTTTTATCATTCGACTAAACTGGCTCAGCAAAACATAGTACTCAAGAGCAGCTTGGATGCACTAATGTCCGTAGTGAATAGCAACTTTGGAAAAGACAAGGGTTCTGCTTTAACTAGTGAAATTACTCTCCGTGGTCATGTTGAAAACAATAATGAAAAGTATCAAGCAATTCTTCTTGAGGTGAGAACACTTAACGATAAATTTGAAAAGGAATATAAGGAATTTGTGAACCTGGCCAAATCTACTCTTTTGATTTAAAAACTTTATTTGAGACTCCCCCTTAGAAGATTAACCTTTATTATGTTTAAGTCACTTATTAACCCATTAATAGCTGCTGCTGATTCAATAGAAATATCGTTTAGAGTAGAGTAATGATCTTCTAGATCTTCTATATCGGAGATGGTTCCATTTAACCTAGTTTCCATCACTGCTATCTCCTTGTCCTGATTTATAACTGTATAAGTTGCCCATCCAAAAAATGAAATAAGAATCCCTATACTTAATGTCGCACCATGAACACGAAAAAATCTTCTGGTCCAGGTTTTCCAAGAAATGTACGGTGGTTTTGCATTCCCGTCCCCAGTGTCATCATCCTCTGAAATTATTTCTGCATTAGTCTCATCTAGCGGGCGTCCTTCATCTGTTTCAGAAAATTCGGGTGTCCCAGAATCCTTTACTGTTTGTTTTGGTTCACCATAAACCGATTCTAAATAGCTATCCTTCTCCGCTGAATTCTTTGGGACATGGGGGAACTTCTGGGCGTTATTTCTTTTTCTCATACCTCTTTTACTTCTTTTCATGCTCCATTCTCTTCTTCAGAAAACCATTCAAAAAAGTTTTCTTTTACCTTTTGCTGAGCAATGGTCAAAAACATATCAATATCTACATCTGCTATATCCGTTATTTCAGGTGCATAATAAAATTGAAAATCAAACTTGGAAATTAGTTCACCACCCTTCTCTCTTTGCAGGGTTACGATTGAATTCGTATAATCGAGAATATCCTTCTTTGTAATAGAATCTAGAGCCGTATCTTTCTCCGAGAACCTTAATGACAGCGTATCAGGTGCTGTAAACACTCCATGAGTAAATTTATTTAATAGAGCATTAGCCTTGGTTGCGTCTTCCTCTGTAAAAAGGAAGACAATACCTATCCTGCTAATGTATTCAATACCAAATTTTTTAAAAACGTTTTTCTCTAAGTAAGGAATGTAAGTTTCTTTTATTTTTTTGAAAGCGACTTCTACGTTGTTTGCTTTCAAAGCTAAAATAACACTATCCGTATCCAAAGTTAATGAATTTGAACCATCTTCGCTGAAGAGAATTCTTCCTTTCTGCTCCGCTCCATCAAATATAGGAGCAGTACTTACACCGCCCCAAGAGCCTTTATTACGAAAAGGTGAATCTTTGTCGTTAATGATATTGTCAATAACTCTGCCTGATATTTCGGGGATACCAAAAGTCCTCCGATGTCGAATACCTAATGTGACGCTAACAAGCTTATCCTTCATTAGTGCCAATTCTAATACACTGAAAGGATTATTGGAAGGACTAGTCGTACTTCTAAAATCAC
>JAESTJ010000020.1 GCA_016763615.1 Minisyncoccota bacterium
CATCAAAAAAATGATGAAAGCACAACTAAAGAATCTCCCGAAAGACCAAGCAGAAATGATTGGAGCGATGATAGAAAAAAATCCCGACCTCTTTATGAAGATTGCAAAAGAGGCCCAGCAATTAGTAAAAGGAGGGAAAGACCAAGCTGTTGCTATGATGGAGGTCAGTAAAAAGTACCGGAAAGAACTTGAGCAATTGGCACGATAATTTGACACACTTGTGATTCATTGTATACCCGTAAACGCCGTTGACTTTAATTCGCATTCTGATAATCTATTCGAAGTGGTAGTCAGCTTGCTGATTGCCGCTATGGTGACTTTTTCAAGTCTTTGACTCGAAATGGCCACCATGGAGTTCGACTCTCCGGAGTTGGATTCCATGGTGTCCGTTTCGGAACTTTAAGTCTTCACGGATTTTTAGGGAAGAAATGAACACCAATGAAAAATGCCAGCTTGCTGGTATTTTTCATGCCCGGATTCTGAGTTTATATGTTCATTATTTTGTCCACCGTATTTCAGTGGCTTTGTATTTACAAAAATTATTCACCGCCACACAACGCTTTTTTACTTGCACAAGTGCGGTAATGCGTTATAAATACAATCAGTAGAAACTGGAAAGGAAAGATTATGTTGGTTTTCTTGTTAGTTGTATGTATCGTGTTGCTGTCTGGAATACTATTCTCGGTACCTGTAACGTACGGTATTGCTCGTGAATTTTGGAAAAACCAAAAGAAAAACATTCCATACGAGGAACTTTTTGGAAAATTACAGTTGTTGATTATCTGTCTTTTCGGACCGATATTTGCTCTTTTAATGTTTCTGGGAGTGAAGCAAAAGGGAATCGGAATTCACTACGCGTGGCCAAACCGTGATGATTGGGAGCGAACAACTTTCTCTGAGTGTTCCACTGTCTTGACTTGCGATTTACCCAAAAATGTACTGAAAGAAGTTGATTCAGTTGTTCAGAATTAATTCATTAACGACCTTTGACGGCGAAGAATATGTCTTCGCCGTCATATTTATTTTATTTTTATTTGTTTTGTATACTATAATAACTACGTACTATGTCACTTTCAATCGGAATAGTAGGATTACCAAACCCCAGTACCACATCCTCGCTCCACTCGGCTGGCTACGGGGCACGCGTCGTCACAAATATATAATTAAATTATGTCATTAAGCATCGGTATCGTAGGACTTCCTAATGTGGGTAAAAGCACGCTTTTTAATGCACTTACAAAAAAAGCTGTTCAAGCGGAAAATTTCCCATTTTGTACTATTGATCCGTCTGTTGGAGTTGTAGCTGTTCCCGACATACGTCTAAAACGCTTGTCTGAAATGTCTGGGTCAGAAAAAACACTTCCCGCAATTGTCGAGTTTGTCGATATAGCTGGTCTCGTGAAAGGGGCTTCAGAAGGAGAAGGTCTGGGTAATCAATTTTTAGCAAATATTCGTGAAGTTGACGCTATCGCTCAAGTAATACGCGTTTTTGAAGATGATGACATTACCCACGTACACGGCGCTGTTAACCCAGTGCACGATATTGATATTATTAATCTCGAACTAGTGCTCGCAGACACACAGACTGTTGCGAAGCGCCTCGATACAATAAATAAGGACGTTCGCGCTGGAAATAAAGAAGCACTAATCCTAAAAACGGCTCTAGAGAAACTCTCCATAACACTTGAGACTGGAAAACTCGCTAGTGCAACTCTACTTGATGAAAAGGAATTGGAACAAGTTAAAGGTTTACACTTACTCACCATGAAGCCTTTCATGTACGTACTGAACAAGAAAAGTGATGGCTTTAATGTGAATGAACAATTGGGTGAACGCGGTGATGCTCTCAAAAGCTTCCTCGAGGATGCTGGAGCGTATTGGGTTGAAGTCGATGCAGGAGTCGAGGACGAATTGAAAGATATTAGTGGAGACGAGCAAATGGATTTCCGACGTGACCTTGGAGTTCTTGAAAGTGGAGTAGACGAACTTATTAAGACAGGGTACGCACTACTGAATCTCGTCTCGTACTTCACCACAGGTGAAAAGGAAACGCGTGCTTGGACAGTCAAGAAAGATTCTACTGCACCCGAAGCTGCTGGAGTAATTCACACTGACTTTCAAACAAAATTTATTCGTGCGGAAACGGTGCAGTGGGACGAACTAGTAACTGAAGGTTCGTGGTCCAAAGCAAAAGCTAACGGAAAAGTTCGAACAGAAGGAAAGGAATACGTCGTACAAGATGGTGATGTTATGGAGTTTTTACATAGCTAATAGATTAGTTTATAGCTTTATAGCCTTCTAGCCTTGTGTAAACCGCTAAAACGCTCTGCGTTTTAGCGGTTTACACACCTACTGGCTAGTAGCTATACGTTATTGACTACTATCTCCTTGCAACAAATACATCTACTACATACAATGAATTTATTAAAGCTTAATATCTATACACTAAAATCATGTCTGAACAATCACATACAAAAGCAAAAGTAACGCCTAAAGATTTCTTCCTATGGGCTGGGGCAATGGTTGCTCTTTATTTCTCTATCGGAAGCTTTGTAGCTCTCGTATTTGAATACATAGAACGCTTAGTTGGAGCTGGTTCGTTGATTGGATACGATCCATATTCTGGGGGTATTCGATTTGCCATTGCTAGTTTGGTTGTACTTTTCCCTGTGTACTTAATTCTGACTCGCATACTGAACAAAGACATCAGGCGACACTCTGCAAAAAAGGAACTTTGGGTTCGTAAGTGGCTTGTATTTCTTACTGTTTTTGGCGCAGCAATCGCTCTTATAATAGACCTGATAGTTCTCGTAAGCACTTTTCTCAGTGGGGAAGAACTCACCGCTGCATTCTTGCTAAAAATACTGACCATCCTAATAGTATTTGGAGGAGTCTTCTACTACTATGTGCAAGATATTCGCGGAATTTGGGAGAAAAAGGAAAAGCTTTCCAAAATGATAGGTCTTGGGGTATCTTTATTATTACTCGCATCGGTAGCTGGTGGATTCTTTATTATAGGTTCTCCTCAAACGCAGCGCTTATTTCGTTACGATGAACAACGTATAAATGACCTTCGAAACATTCAATCGCAAGTTACCGAATTCTATCGCAGCACAGAGCGTCTTCCTGAGGCACTTGAAGCCTTGAAGGACCCTCTTGTCGGTAGCTTTATTAGCGTAGACCCTGAAACTGGGAATTCCTACGAATATTCAGTAAAAAGTAACCTTGTCTTCGAAATTTGTGCAAACTTCAGCCTACCATTCCCTGAAATTGATATTACTAAAATAGGTAACAACGACTGGCGTGCTAAAGATTTACAACGAACAGCCGTTGACTGGAGCCACCCTGAAGGCAGAACATGCTTTGAGAGAACTATCGATCCCGAGCGAATCACTCCGTTTGAAAAGTCGTTTCCTGTTCGATAAGAAACTACTTTGCTAAGCGAAATGGCCAACTATACCGTTGGTCATTTTCCTTTTAAAGCCCCGTAATATGATACTATAGCGAAATGCAGAGGTATAATCACACTAAAATAGAAAAAAAATGGCAGCAAAAGTGGGAGGAATCCGACGCTAATGCAATAGATAAGGATGCTACCGAAAAGCCCAAGTTTTACCTACTGGACATGTATCCGTACCCCTCTGGAGATGGGTTACATATGGGGCACACGGAAGCTTACACGGCTAATGATATATTCTCTCGATATAAAAAGTCTAGGGGTTTCAATGTATTACACCCGACTGGCTTCGACTCGTTTGGACTGCCTGCAGAAAACTACGCTATAAAAACAGGTACACATCCTAAAGAGACCACTAAGACCAACAGTGAAAATTTCACACGGCAGCTCAAATCTCTCGCGATTGATTATGATTATAAAGAGATGGTGACGACCTCTAATCCTGATTACTATAAGTGGACACAGTGGTTATTCATACAGTTTTTCAAAAATGGCCTCGTGTACAAAAAAACTGATACCGTCAATTGGTGTGAGTCATGCAAAACTGTATTGGCCAATGAACAGGTAGAAAGTGGAGCCTGTGAGCGTTGCGGTTCTGAGGTAGTACAGAAAGCTATTCCCAGTTGGTTCTTTAAAATTACTGATTTTGCCGAAGAACTTATTTCGGGGCATGAAAAAATCGACTGGCCAGAACACACTAAGAAAAATCAAATAAATTGGATAGGAAAAAGTGAAGGAGCTGAGATTAGCTTTAAGCTAATAGCTAATGGCTTGGAGCTTAAAAAAACGGTTGAAGTGTTCACCACACGACCTGACACTCTTTTTGGAGCAACATATATGGTTCTTGCTCCAGAACACGAACTTGTGGAGAAACTGAAAGATACGATAGAAAACTACAAGGACGTGGAGGTGTACGTAAAAACTACAAACAAAAAGACCGATTTAGAACGTACGGTAGAAACAAAAGAAAAGACTGGAATTGAGTTAGAAGGAATTAAAGCGATTAACCCAGTGAACAATGAGGAAATCCCAATATTTATTGCCGACTATGTTCTAGCTCACTACGGAACGGGGGCAATTATGGCAGTGCCGAAACATGACCTAAGAGACAATGTTTTTGCGAAATCGAAAAATCTTGAAATAAAGGAGGTAATCATTGTGGACGACTCAAATTTAATTAGCTCAAACGTCGGTGAGAGAGGTTCAGTGATAGAGACGGCTAAAAAAAATGTGGAAGCAAGCAAAGAAATTTTAAGCGATGTTTATTCCGGCGGTGGAATTCTTATAAATTCTGGAGAATTTAACGGGATGAACAACGAAGAAGCAAAGAAAAAAATTACGGAGTTCGTAGGAGGAAAAATGAAAACTACGTACAAAATTAGAGACTGGTCTATTTCTCGGCAACGATACTGGGGAGCACCTATTCCTATTGTCTACGACCCTAAAGGAAAAGCTCATGTTGTACCAGATGAGCATCTACCTTGGCTTTTGCCCGAAGACGTAGATTTTATACCTACAGGAGAATCGCCACTTACTGAATCTAAAGAACTCAAAGAACGCACTGAAAAGATATTTGGAGAAGGATGGACTCCCGAGGTGGATACCATGGACACTTTTGTGTGTTCCTCATGGTATTTCTTACGCTATCCTGACCCACACAATTCGAATGAATTCTGTAGTAAGAAGAGACTTAAGCATTGGTTACCAGTTGATTTATACATAGGTGGAGCAGAGCATACATACTTACACCTAATGTATGCACGCTTTTTCACTAAAGCGATGAAGAAAATAGGCCTTCTAGATTTTGATGAACCATTTTTGAAGCTACGACACCAAGGAATGGTCTTAGATGAAAATGGAGTAAAAATGAGCAAGTCAAAAGGGAACGTAGTAAGCCCTGACTCTATGGTAGAACGTTTTGGAGCTGATGCAGTACGCATGTATATGATGTTTGCTTCTCCATTAGCAGATGAAGTTTTGTGGAATGAAAACGGAATCGTGGGAACACTCCGTTTTTTAGAGCGAATATGGAAACTACAAGAAAAAATGTCTTCGAAATCAGATGTAGACATTGAAGTCAGTCTCCATAAATTAATTAAAAAAGTAGGGAAAGATATTGAAAATTTGAAATTCAATACAGCAATAGCTGCAATGATGTCTTTCTTAAATGAGGCTGATAAAAAAGCGGTTACCAAAGAACAATATTTGATTCTCGTTCGATTGTTAGCTCCGTTTGCACCTCATATAACTGAAGAGCTATGGAGTAAGATGGGGGAACAAGATGTTTCGATACACACTCAAGAATGGCCACTATATGAGGAAGCTCTCACCAAGGATACTAACGCCATTATCGCAGTACAGATTAACGGAAAGTTACGAGGAAGTATTACTGTATTAATTAATAGTGATGAAGATAGTGTGCTCAAGATTGCTCGCGAAGAGGGTAATCTAAAAAAATGGTTTGTAAATGAACCCAGCAGAATAATTTATGTACCCAATAAATTGATTAATCTTGTATTTAAGCCTTAGCGCTTGACATATATTTGATTACGTGGTTTTATGCACTTACGTAGAACTTCTTGTCCATAGTTACAGTGTTAGGAAAATTTGACGCTAAGACATTATCGTGATAAAACTTCTGTACGTATATACCTTATGACAACTATCAAAATTACATTCAAGCCAAAACAAGTAGCCTCACGTCTCGTGAGTGTTATTGATAATGATCGAGCGCGTAATGTTCTTATCCGTCGTTACGGTCTTACCGATACTGGCACTATTGAAACCCTCGAATCTGTTGGTCAATCATATGGAATTACCCGCGAACGTGTTCGTCAAATTGAAAATCACGCTCTTAAAAGTATCCAAAAATCAGCTGAGTATAAAGATTTAGCTGCTTCATTTGGGGAGCTTGCTAATGCCATTGAATCTTTGGGAGGAGTTGCTCCTCAAGAAGAGTTGCTTTCTCAACTGAGTAAAACCGCCAAAGATGAAAACCACCTTCTTTTCTTGCTAAACGTAAGTGATTCTTTTGATCGAAAAAAAGAAGGTGGAGAATTTGTCCATCATTGGTATCTTGATGGTACTCGAGCAAAGAGTGTTCGTGATGCTATTCGCTCTCTCTATAGTTCTCTCAATGAAACCATTGTTCTTCCTGAAGAAGAAATCATAGAACGATACAAGGAGGAGTTGGTCAAAGCAGAGGTTGCACAAGATAATGCAGAAACTCTCTTACGCTGGCTGTCGCTATCAAAAAAAATTGCATCAAACCCGTTGGGGGAATGGGGTCGAGCGTCTTCACCTTCAGTTCGTGTTAAAGGGATGCGAGACTACGCGTACCTTACTCTTAAACGACACGGTTCTCCCATGCACTTCAGCGAAGTCGCTGATCAAGTATATACACTCTTTGGACGCAAGGCGCACGTTGCCACAACCCATAATGAACTTATTAAGGATTCTCGTTTCGTCCTCGTCGGCCGAGGTTTATATGCTCTTGCAGAATGGGGGTACTCAAAAGGTGTCGTTAAAGATGTTATACGGGAAGTGCTTAAAAAAGACGGACCGCTCACAAAAAAAGAGATCATTGACCGTGTAAAGCGTGAACGCTATGTTAAGGACAACACTATTGCGGTAAATCTTCAAGATACCAATACGTTTTCTCATGAGGAGGACGGTACATTCTCTCTTATTTAAAACTCTATTTAAATCCTTATGAAAAACGCACCAATAACGGTGCGTTTTTCTATATGCTATTAACTTACGAGTAATACTAATTAATATTTTAGGGTATTATAGTCTTTATATGCCTTTTCCTAAGGTCAGCGGCACACACTATTACGGTATTCCACACTGGGTAATTGCCAGTAGCATTCTTGCTCTACTGTTTGTGCTTGGAATAACAGTATACCCACCATTATTACTTACAGTCCTTACTTGGCTTTTTATCCTATCTCCAATATGGGCTCCACTGACGCTTTTTGGTATTTGGTGGTCTCAGTGGATAAAATACACCAGAGCAAAATTTATTGCCGGACAAGTTCCAATTCTCTTGGAAATAAAAATCCCAAGACAAATATTTAAAACTCCTCGAGCGATGGAGCTTGTCTTTGCTGGACTCAACGTTGGCCCTGGAGAAACAACTTTTATCTCAACTATGTGGGAGGGAAAGGTACGCCCTTGGTGGTCTCTTGAAATGGTTTCCATAGAAGGCAAAATTTACTTCTACATATGGGCTTGGGAACAATATAGAGAGTTTATTGAATCACAATTCTACGCTCAATATCCTGATATAGAAATTCATGAAGTCGAAGATTACTCTCAAGGAGTTCGTTCCGATCCGAAAGTTAACAAAATTTGGAGTATGGAATTTGCACTATCAAAGCCTGATGCATATCCAATTAAGACCTATATTGATTTTGAACTCGACCAGGATGCTAAAAAAGTTGAACAAGTGGTAGACCCTATTTCAGGAGTTTTCGAAAAATTAAGTTCACTAGGTCCTGGCGAACAACTTTGGATACAGATACTCATTCGTCAAAATAAGGGATCTACCACGGAAAGGTCATTCTTAAGTACTCCCGTAACGTGGAAAGATGAAGCTACCGCTGAAATAGAGAAAATATATAAAGATGCAACTCCACAGGAGGTTGATCTTGCAACAGGCGACACTAGCGAAGGAAAATACCCATTACTTAAACCAGGAGAAGTGAACACCATAAAAGCTTTGGAGAGAAGCCTTGAAAAACCGGGCTTTGATACTGGCATCCGTGTTGTCTACATAACTAAACCTGACTCATTTAAGGGGCATAAGATTCCGACAGACATCGTTAGCCTTTGGAACACATTTGGCTCCGGAACGCTCAATAAATTTGTACCAGGAAGCAATTGGCATGTTTCCCTTGATTTTCCTTGGGAAGATTTCAGAGGAATGCGAGTAGCTGGATTTTCACGCAATGTTCTTGATGCCTATCAACGTCGCTCTCTATTTCACCCCCCCTATGAACATCCACGTTTCGTCTTAACGACAGAAGAGCTTGCAACTATTTATCATTTTCCGACAGAAGAAACTAAGGCACCTGGAATTGAGCGCATACCATCTACAAAAGGTGAGGCGCCAACAAATCTACCCACATAACGTATGGATAAATACTTTGAAAAAGTTCGTATGTCTCTATCGCGTGTGCACGTACGCTTTTTATCATGGATGGAAAATGCTCACGGTTCTGCCAGCGACTCTGTTAATAATTGGCACAATTCTCGTCTCCACAATTTAAATCGCCGAACACTTGTAATTCTGGTCTTTGGAATTGTATTTATATCAGCCGTATACATTGAAGGATTTCAAGCACCTACTGATTTTCCTACTGAACAATATATAACTATTGAAGAGGGTGAGAATGTAACTTCTCTGTCTCAAATCT
The DNA here is from genome assembly GCA_016763615.1 of Minisyncoccota bacterium. Classification (GTDB taxonomy): domain Bacteria; phylum Patescibacteriota; class Minisyncoccia; order Phycocordibacterales; family UBA2100; genus UBA2100. The sequence goes on from JAESTJ010000020.1 coordinate 8,878, forward strand.
TGGAGGAACTTAATATTGTGCGCAGTGCATCTCTTCTAAAAACTATCGTAGTCCTACGAGGAGGACAGCGTTCTGTTCATGCTGGAGATTATTCTTTTGCAAAACCCGTAGGTGCTTTCGCCGTTGCGAGAATAATTACTACAGGCGCGTATGGTTTGGAACCTATCCGCATTACTATCCCTGAAGGGGCGACTGTTGCCGATATGGCAGTAATCTACGCTAAAAGGCTTTTCAAGTTTGATCCTGAAAATTTCTTCGCAGAAGCTGTTTCCATGGAAGGCTTCTTGTATCCAGACACATATCACTTTCTCCCAAACGTAGAGGAGGAGGAGGTTATCACTGTCATGCGAGACAATTTTAATGCAAATATAGCTGAATTTGTGGCTGACATTGAAGAATCGGAATACAATCTCAGTGAAATTATCACTCTTGCGTCTATTATTGAAAAAG
>JAESTJ010000021.1 GCA_016763615.1 Minisyncoccota bacterium
CTAAACTTGAGTTGTGTCGGTTAATCCCGTATAGAATTCCACGATCTGAGGTGAGGTCAAATGAGACAAATGGAAATATACTCGAGAGCGGTGATGAGTTTAGATTTGAATGCACCGAGAGCTCGTCTTCTGCTATTGGTAATACACTCTTAAACCCAGGCTCTTGTTGAAAGAGAGCTGGCTTAAGATATACCAGTCGTGATTCTAGAATAGAACGTATTTCGGATTCTGCTTTGTCAATTTCGTCACGATTGTCACCATAAATAGTTATGTAGAGACCTACTTGAAACATTTTTTCTTGCGCCTGCTGTAGTTGATCTCGAAGATATTCAAGGTCAGAATAGGCGGTGTCTAATACGGGGTCTCTAACGAGTCCCTTTTCTTGGCGAATATTTATTTGACTCTCAACTTCAGCTACTTTTTTCTGAAATTTTCTTAATGTTGTAGTCGTGTCCATGGGATGAACAAATATAGATATATCGTAAACTTTATCGAGGTTTATCACGGGGGAAAACCATCCTGTTGTAAGGAAGCGAGGATATGAGATAACAAAAAAGGTTCGTGCGACTTTTTCCCCGAGATTTAAAGCTCGAGGGGTAACTTGTAATGCAGAGGGTGCAATAACATCTTGAAGTTCGAGCACTCCATGCTTGTAGATGGCCTCGGGAAGAATAGGGATAACATCCTCTTTCTTCAGTCCATCTTTCTTTTTTCCAAATAGGTCAAAAAACGCCATAAGTGTATATTCCCATTATACCTGCTCCGCCACATTGCAGATATGTTTAACTGGGGAGCAAGATAATTAGATTAATTCTTTATTTACTGTTTGCACCGGGGTGTCTTGCTCCCCTGGGTTAAATATTTTATAAAGCAATTCAATTATTTCTTCAGTATCGAGCTGCACGGTACGTACTCCAGTGCGGATTAAACCTTGCTGAACGATAGCAAGACGTTGGTCGAGCTGAGAAACATTTTCCTCGAATTCTGTCTTCTGAGTCTTTTTCTTCGCAGTTGTTTCTCCCCCCTTTTTACTCCAGGGCAAGTTTTTTAGTATGCCCCTATTTATATTAATTGCAGCTGGTGAATACGGTACTACAACAAAAAAATGTTTCGTCATGATATTGGCTCCCTCCACAAAACTTTTTATGAATTCAATATACTCACGAATTTGAATACGCATTAAATCATCCATGGTGCCCTTGTAGGCTTCTTCAAGTGTTGCTAGGTATGGGCGAATATCGAGTTCACGTGATTGAATGTACATTTGTATAGAGAAGTCGAGAGAATTAAAGAAACTTTGGAACTGCATAATAAACGCATTTTGTTCGTCCTCACTTTTTAGAGCAAAGTTAAGTGAAGAGGCCATTAAGACTCCGCGCAGTCCACCGTTATTAAGTATCATAACCCCATCGCGTACCTCTTTAATAGGTACGAAATCTTGGGATGAACGTGCAGTGTTTTCGGTTTTAGGCATAATTTAGCGAATTTCTTGTTGTGCTTCACGTTCTCTGTCGAGGCGAATGCGTTCGTTAATATCAAGGCTCCATGCGAGGCTTTTTAGTTTATTTTCTGAAAGTGCTGGAGCTGTAAGTTGAGCAGAAGGCAGGGTTGCATCAGCACCTTTTTTCTTCTTAGTTTTTTGATAGTTTTTATTCCACAAATAAAGTTTTGTGTGAATAAAATATTTAAATGCTGCCTCCATTATAACGATAAGTGGTTTTTTATTTATTTTAATAAAAGCAAGTGAGGCTGCGAAGCCCAAAACACCAAGAGCCAAAGGAAGTGCCAAGAGAGAGGGGAGAAAATACCAAATTATAAATCCAAGACCAGCACCTCCAGCAACATACACAAACTGCTTTAGAGTTAGTGGACCAAAAATTTTGTCTTCAACGTCAGTAAATTGTGGTACTTGGTATCGCATAAAATTAGGGTTTAGGGGTTAGCGACTAGCGTTTAGAATTTGGATGGAGACGCTTAATCATTGTCTGAAGCATTTTTCCAATTTCATTTGTTAGTTGCTCAGCTTCATTATACTGTAACTCTACGTACACTGCCTTGAGAATAGTTAATTGTGTGTTTAATTCAAAAACTGACCCTAAAGCCATACGAAGAAAATGAATATAATCTTTTCGTGTTCCACGTGCGTAGCCTTCCGCTATGTTTGATGCAATGGAAACTGAAGAGCGCTGTATTTGAGAAGACAAACCATAACGCTCTTCTTTCGGTAATTGTTTCGTCAATGTATATATTGTTTTGGCCAGTTCAACTGACTTTTACCAGACAATTAGGTCTTTGTACGACTGTATTGTATTACTCATGTTTTACTAAACCCTACCCCCTAGAACCTAATCCCTTACAGAGAATCAAATTGATTCTCTGTAAGGATCCTCTTGTACATCACTTCGTTCTGTACTATTTTCACCATGTTTGTATGCAGATGTATCTGAAGGAGATGTTTTTTCTGCAACTTTTCCGATGGATACAGTCTTTCTTTGTATCGATTCTCTATCAAGCGTCCCCTGCATTTGTTCGCGAATAGGTTTGAAAATTTGAACTGCAATATCGTTCACTAACTCTTGAGCTAGATCCTCTTTGATATTAACTTCCTTTGCAACATTTTTTGTCATGTCAGCAGGGTCTTCGAGACCAAGAAGCGTTAGCATTATTTCGTTTTCTAAAAGTACCCACTGGTCAAGATGCAGTTTATATTTTGCAGCCAATTTACGGAGTTTTTTCTCCACACTAGCGTCGGTCACGGCTTGCTGGACTGCTTCAGGCAGTTCCGCAAAACGCTCTTCAATGATTGAGTCAAATGTTTTTTCTGAGTTATCCATATTTTTTAGTCCTCGCCTAGTTTATCTATTCCCTTTTTAGCATCTCCTAGTTGCTTTTCGATTTTTTCGAGGCGCTTATCGGAAGAAGATTTCCCCATGCTAGCCAACAATTTGGCTGCAACTCGATTACGCGTTCCTTTTCCACCTTGACCTATTCCACCAGTGTCCCGATATTGTTCAAGAAAAGCTCGCTTAGCTTCCTCCCCAATATCTTTGGGGCTCTTCACTTTTTGGACAGCTTCTTCACGTTTGGAGAGGTCACTTCGCATACCTTCTATAGCTGCTACTACTGCAGCGTTATCATCTAAACCTCCTGCACTAGGTATATCACTAGCAACATTGATAACATCACGCAGGTGTTCATTAATACCTGAAGCCACACCTTTAATTTTTGCGTCTTGTTCATCAAGTGCTGTTTGCTGTTTCTGCCCAGCGCTTGCCTTGGTAGCCGCTGTATCTGCTACGTTGCCACTCTCCACAGTTGTGGGTTGTGTCGCATTTGCTTCGCGTTGAGCTTGTAATGCAGCATCGGAGGCCTTTTTGGTTGCTTTTGCATTTTCCTCGTATCCTTTCTTCATGTCTTCTCTTGTTGATGTGTTAGTGTCAACAATAGGAGCTTGGGCAGCCCCGCGAACTGCTGCTTCAGCGGCATCTTTTGCAATACTTCCTGCAGCGTCTGCTGCATCACCAACGCGTTTTTCCCTACTTTTTTCATAGTCACTAAAATTGCCTACCCCCTTACCAAGATTAAGTCCTGATGACTTTTGGATATTTTTTGCAATTTTAGAATCTCTGAAATCAAATTTAGCTTTTCCTAAGCGCCCAGCTGCCGCCAGTTGTGCTCGGGCACTCATACGTTGCGCTAGGTTTCCTTGCTCAGCCTGAAGTTTTAAGGCGTTAGCCCTTTCTCTTGAAGGTGTCAACCGACCTGCGACTCCTCTACCAGCGAGTCCTGCAAGCCCAAGTGCGCCTCCTACTCCACTTAAGCGTAATGCGCTTGAAAAACCTTTCATTCCAATACCTTTAGCAAACCCCGCTCCTTTAATTGACAGCTCGTTAGCGATTTTTGTTGATGCATAGAGAAGGCCTACGACAAGCATCATATTGAAAATAAGTACCCACGAGCCGTCTTCTTTTAGTACGTCTGCAAAACTTAATACCTTACCTTTGGTAGTCTTCGTCATTCCTTGTACTACGTTTAACGTTGCCCATAACATCATCATGAAAAGGGGTGCAAATAAAGCATTTTTAATTAGCGCTTGCCACCAAGAATCCCATTGTTTATTCATACCAGGAATCATATATGCAGTAAATGCAAGAGAGGACAAGAGCATTAGAATAATGAGGGTCACCATACGCGTAACCAGTAAAATAAGACCGTATAAGAGCACTGCCATAAGGGCCGAGAAAAATATAACAGTAATCACAGTGTATACAAAAGCTTTCCCGAGGTTAGCACTTGTTCCTTCTGTTAGTCCATCGAGAGTAGCCTTTGAGCTTTTTGAAATATCTTTCGTTATACCAGAGCTCTGCATAAATGCTGCGGAGATTCCGGCTTCAGTACCATCGGAGTTTTTGACTTGAATAGCTTTTCTAAATTGAACAGCAGTTATGTTAGATATGTCTACTATAGCTTTAGTGAAAAAGAGACTGAAGTTTATAAGTACTGCAACAATAAGGATGCGAACACCAAACTGTTTAAGGCCGTATGTTGAACTGTTCAAAATGACCGAAAATGCGACAAAAACGAACATGGCTATCATAACGATATTTGAAACGTCACGAAAACCAGCCCAGGCTGCATTAACTCCTGGTTCTATAGTGGAAAAGGTGTCAGGGAAATTAATAATGGTAAAATTTAAAACTTCATCAAATCCAAATCCTACTAATGCCAGAAGACCTCCGGCAAGAGAAACAAAGAGAGAAAGGATACCCGTTATAATGTTAGCAAATGTACTATCTGCAAAACTAGTAAAAAAGCTAAAAACACCAGCATCTACTTGTGTTGGCACAAAAAAAAGAACAAGCAACAAACATACTCCAATGAGTAGATGCGAACGTTCATTTTTTTTGATTAGATTCAAAAACATGTTTTTTATGAAGAGTGCTGTTCCCATCTATCAGGATCACACCAGCCAGCTTCCCAACCTTCGCGAGTTTCTTCCAGTAATTGTTGCATGGCGTTCTCAATTTCAATTGATTGATCACGAGCTTGGCGAAGCTGAGCTTCGGTGTGCAAAACACGTGCCGCAACCAACTGATCGAGTCGCTCAAGTATAAAACGCTGTCCGCTGGCAGAAGTTGTAGTAGCAAGAGCATTGCGGATTTGTGCGAGGACTTCAAGTGCTTTTGCTGAGCGGAAAATATTTGCACGAATAAGGTCAAGTATTGGTTTCATTTGTTGGTTCA